>DATNRH010001020.1 GCA_036703605.1 Candidatus Obscuribacterales bacterium
AATCTTGGCCCGTACCTATTCTGAAGCAAATGGTGGGATGGCTACTAAGCGGCATCGCCATTTCCATGGGAGCCGGATTCTGGTACAACTTGCTTGGAAATGTGATGCGAGTGAGGAACACCGGCGAGCCGCCGAAATCTTAGCAAATCAGGGCTTTGCAATCTCAAGACCCTTGAGCTGGTCTACAAGATCATCAAGGTTTGACCAAGTTCTCGAGCAAGCTCTAGTTTTCGCTAGGTGCCTGGGTGTCTTGGTCTTCCTGTTGCTGCATCCGGCGGAGTTGTTCGGCGCGGAAGTCGGTGGCGGCGTTGTCAATATTATTTCGTTGCTGATTATAGAACTGCTGAGGCGATTGCCCGTTGTTCAGGTTCATGCGGTGGTAGATATCAAACAAGCTGCCGCCGTTGTTGTTGTCTAGAATATTGCCGCTGCCGCTGTCTTGGGTGCGTAGCCCCTCAAGGGGAGCGAGGTCAGAGGAGGTTTGGGCGATCGCTGTCCCGGCTGCCAACAGGAGGCTGCTGGTTGCCAGCAACCCTAAGGCTGTACGACGGAGGAATCGAATGGTGGAGACTGTTGCCATGGTCATCAATAGTTGGAGAAGACGTGAACTACATTAAGAGACGCTGGACGCCTTGAATTTGCTCCCAGCCTACTAGGTTGCTTTTAAGAAAGGGTGCGTTTGAGGGTGGAGCGAACGGCTAAAAGGGCGATCGCATCAAAGACGACGAGTACCGCTAGGGCCGCCACCATGGAGACTGCCCCAAAGGGAGCCTGCATCACCACGCTGGTCAGCGACCAATCGCCGTGGGTGTAGATATAGCGGATGGGCTCAATGGCGTAGCTGAGGGGATTGAGAGTTGCTACCACCTGCAGCCAAGCAGGCATAAAGGAGAGGGGTGCGAGGGCGGTGCTGGCGAATAGGAGCGGTAGGTTGGTGACAAAAATGACGGCGATCAGCTCCACATGTCCTGGTAAGGAGAAGGCCAATCCCAAACTTAGGGCGGTGACGCCCAACACCAGCAGCAGGACGATGGCAGTGACCAGCAGCAGTCCCCCTAGACCGGGCAATCCTGCGCCTAGGAAAGCGCTGGTGCCGACAATGGCAGCGGTTTGGATCAGGCTGAGGGTGGCAATGAACAGAGCTGAGGCCAAGACAATGGACAGCCGCGAGGCCAAGGGAGCCACGAGCAGGCGGTTGAGAAAGCCAAACTCGCGGTCAAACATCACTGGCAGCCCGGCATTCAGCGCACCGCCAAAGGCTGTGAAGACAATGATGCCAGCTCCCAAAAACTGTCCATAATTATCGCTTTCACCAAAGAGGCCGCGGGGAACATTCTGGAACAGTGCCCCAAAGAGTACCAACCACATCAACGGCTGGATCACTCCAGCAATCAGGGTCGTTGGGCGGCGCTGAAGCTGAATGAAGAGGCGGCGGGTGAGGGCTGCCGTTTCTTGGACAAATTCAGAGGAGAACAGACCTGGGAGGGCGATCGCTTCCGGGATCGTCGAGGCCGTAACCTCGGGTGATGAGACTTGGGGGGTTACCGTACGTGTCATAGGAATTAGCCGTGCAGTTCAGCGGGGATCAACAATCAACTACTCAATCAACTACGCCATCAATGATTCAATATCACACTATCAACCTTGCTCCGCATTCGTGTGGGTAGCAACGGGCGAGAGCGAGAGAACCTTAGCGCATATTTTGCTTGCGCTCTGCTTTGGGATCTCGACGGCTGGCGGCTGCAAGTTCTGCATCCATCAGGGTTTTCCCGGTGGCTGCTAGGTAGACATCATCTAGGCTAGGGCGAGACTGAGAGATGCCGAAGGTGGGGAGCCCGGCTTGGTGTAGAGCCTGTTGAACGGTGGTCAGGGCATCGCTTTGGGGCGTCACAATTAGGTTCAGAGAGTTGCCCTGGGCAGGGTTGACGATAACTTCTTGTACGCAGTCCACAGATTTCAGGGCAGATTTTGCCGTTTCGACTTCATCAACTGGAGTAAATTCGCGGATGCGTAGGGTGATGCGATCGCCCCCGAGCTGATCCTTGAGGTCGGATGGCCGGCCGGTAGCCAGGACGGTGCCGTTGTCAATAATCGCTACGCGGTCGGCGAGGGCGTCTACTTCTTCTAGGTAATGGCTGGTGATCAGAATGGTGGTGCCCTGCTCGCGCAACTGACGCAGAAAGTTCCAAACAATCACGCGGCTTTCAATATCCAGACCCACGGTGGGTTCGTCTAACACCAGCACATGGGGCTGATGGAGTAGTCCTGCGGCCAAGTCTAGGCGTTTGCGGATGCCGCCGGAGTAGGTGCCGCTGCGCTGGTCAATCCATTCTGTGAGCCCCAGCAGGTCAATCATGTGGTGAATGCGATCGCTGCTCTGCTGGGATGGCAGATGGTAAAGAGCGGCCTGGAGCTGGAGCAATTCTCGCCCGGTGAGCACCTTGTCGATGGCTACTTCTTGAGCCACGTATCCCAGAAGCTGTCGGGCCCGTTTGGGATGGTCTAAGACTGAAATCCCGGACACCTCCACAGTACCGGCATCTGGTGTGGTGAGGGTACAAAGGCAGCGGAGGGTGGTGGTTTTGCCAGACCCGTTGGGGCCCAGTAGCCCAAAAATCTCCCCTGGCTCGACTTGCAGGGAGACGTTCTGAACAGCGTTAACGGAACCGTAGCATTTTTGCAGATTTTGAATGCAAATAGCAGGCGTCATGGGTTTCCTAGCGTGATGCATCAGTGGTGATCGGCGATCGCTTGGGGATCATGTCCGTAAATGCGATCGCCATCACATGAAAGACTCTGCCTTCTATTCTAAAGTGTGAAGCTTTTTTACGGGACGTGAATTTGATTAATCGGCACAGCGCTGACGACCATATCAATGGTTTCCGTAAGCTGGCCCACGAAGGCGTGGGTGGCCGGCAAGCTATCCACGGCCATGCCCGCCGACAGCAACATCATATAGAAGATGGAGTATTTGAAGAGCGATCGTGCCAATTGTAGATCCGCTGGCTCCTGCAACAACGCCCAGGCCTTGCCCACAAAAATCCCGCCCAGGATTAGCGCCGACAGGGCGTAAAAGGCACCCAGAACGCCAAAGGGATAGACCAGCAGCAGGGTTACGGGAACGAGCAGCAGGGTATAGACCCAAATCTGCCGAGCGGTGGATACTTCGCCGTGGATCACCGGCAGCATGGGGACACCGACCTTAGCATAGTCCTCGCGGATCATCATCGCTAGGGCCCAAAAATGGGGAGGAGTCCACAGGAAAATGATGACGAAGTAAATCCAGGCGGGCCAGCCCACATCGCCGGTTACCGCAGCCCAACCCACGAGGGGAGGAATGGCACCAGCAGCGCCGCCGATCACAATATTTTGGGTGCTGTGGCGCTTCAGCCAGTGGGTGTAGACCAGCACATAGGTGACGATCCCAGACATGGCCAGGCAGGCGCTCAGCAAATTGGCAAAGACCGTCAGCAGAGTAAAGGAGATGACGGCTAGGGCAATGGCAAACACCAGCGCATCGCGGGGCTGCACCCGTCCTGACGGCAGGGGGCGATGGCGGGTGCGCTCCATGTCATAGTCAATGTCGCGATCGTAGAGACAGTTGATGGTATTGGCGGCAGCGGCGGCCAAGGCCCCGCTCAGCAGCGTTACCAGCAAGAGGATGGGATCAACCTGGCCTTCGGCTGCCATCCACATACTGCCAGCGGTGGTAATCAGCAGCAGGATAATAATGCGTGGCTTGGTGAGCTGCCAATAGCTGCGGAGCACCTGCCAGATGTTGGTATGGTGCCGAGGGGATGGATGTAAGACAGATTCATGCATTCAGTTCAAGTCCCAAGGGTTCGCAACGGTAGAAATCGGGGAGGAAAGTTTGGTGAGGATAGCAACGTTGGTGAGGCTGCCAAGGGGTGGAGATCGCTCAGGCTCCCACGCGATCGCCCAGCGAAATGGAGGGAAGACAGCGATCGCGGCTGCCTAGCACCGTGAAGCAGACGAGGGTACCTAGGAGGGCCGCGCCAACGGCTTGGTGGGCAACGGTGAGCAGCTCAATTTGCAGGTGAGCATAAAACGTGGATAGACCCAGACCCACCTGGATGCAAAGCAGCGCCAGAGCCATGAAGCCTAACTGCCGCAGGCTCGCCTGCAGGGCCGGGGTGCGCCAAACACCAATCACCAAAATCAAGGTGCCTAGGCTGGCGGGGATCACGCCCAAGACATGGCTTTGCAGCACTGTGCAAAAGGTATTGCCACCGGCTAAACATTGGTGGAGAGCCCAGCGGGATCCGACTAGCGCCCCCGTGATGCTCTGGGTGTAGATCAGCAGAGCCGCAACTAGGCTGACTTGGGGCCAATTGCCCACGGTGCCGGTGCGCTGATAGGGCAAGAGCAAACTTGCCATCACCAGCAGGGTAATAAAAAATAGCAGGGCTGTCCCGAGGTGGGCGGTGACAATGTCAAACCGCAGGAGTTGGGTGACAGTCAGAGCGCCTAACAGTCCCTGAGCCATAATCAGCCCTAAGGCTAGCATTGCCCCCCAGGGTACCCACTTGGGCAAGGCGGCTCGCTGCCATAGGCTGTAGACCACCAACGCGATCGCCATGACCCCGATCAAGGCAGCATCTAGGCGATGGAACCACTCCAAAAAGACTTGGAGGTTCATCTGCTGACTGGGAAAGAGGGTGCCGTAGCACAGCGGCCAATCGGGACAGGCTAAGCCGGCATTCATGACGCGGGTGGCGCTGCCAATGGCCATGAGGATCCAGGTGGCGATCGCCATTTTCCATAGCAAGCGCCGCACCCGATCCGTCGGCAGCGGTTTCGCTCTAGAGGGGGTTGCTAAGGCCGTTGAGGCTGAGATAGTGGGCTGCAGGATGGAGTCTGTCATGCAAGCGTCTCCAAAGTCACCATAGATTCGGAATAGATTCGAGTTGAAGGGTTCCTTGCGGGGAACAGGTCGTCAGACGGTTATATCTAGATGATTCAGACCTAGTGCGATGCTGCGTTGGGCTGAGTGGAGCCAAGGTTGACAGCTCAGTGCTGAAAAGTGTGAAGAAGGTTTAAGAGATACCACGTTCTGATCTAGCGTCTGACCCCTACACTTTAATGACTCTATTCGGCTCTGGGGAAAGCTTTTGGAATTTCTTCGGATTGTGGGGTAAAAATCCCATTGTTTCTACAGAAAATCTTTAGAAATGATTGTTCGTAAAGCGCAGGACTTTGTTACGTGTTGCAATATCTCTAGAATGCGTTCAAATAAGTTGTAGCGATCGCCACACTTTAGCTGCTGTCTACCGCGCTGGATCTAGGGAAAAGATTAAAGATGCCTTACAACGCTCCCGAAAACCAAAGGACTGCTTTAACGTGGTAAGCGTAGTGGCTTCTCGCGGTAGAACGACTACGACTCTGCGTTCTGGGTATCCTTGATGCTGAACTTGATCCTAAACGGTCATACCTAAACGGTCATATTCTGTAGCGCCTCTGAAGGGTTTCAGGTGACGCGATAGGTGCATTTGACATCGAGAGGTGGCAGGCAGGGGCAGGGCGATCGCTTTCATCTCACCCGTACAGTCTTGCTGTTCTATTGAGCGATCGCTGTATCCAAACCCGCAATCCTAAGCATCTGCTCAGATCCTCAAGGTTCAGTCTCTCAACACCGTTCCACCGTTTGCCGAATTCTCAACACCAATAACTGTGAATATTCCGAGTAGTATTGCCACCATGCTGGCGGGCATAGCCCTAACCCTAGTGAGCCTGTGGTATGGACAAAACCATGGGCTGCTGCCTGTCGCCGCTTCCAACGAAGCCTTACTGGTTGACGGCTTATTCAACACCATGATGACCATCTCCATCGGGCTGTTTCTGCTCGTGGAAGGCGTTCTGATCATTGCGATCTTGCGATTCCGCCGCGCTAAAGACGACACCACCGATGGCCCGGATATTGATGGCAACATTCCCCTAGAAATTGTCTGGACAGGCATTCCAGCGGTGATTGTGTTGGTCATTGGGGTCTATAGTTTTGACGTATATTCCCAGATGGGCGGCTTTGATCCCAACGCTGCGGGGGATCCTGCGGTCACCCAGGTGGCCATGACGGGGGATGACGAGTATGGGGCTCCTTTGATGAATGGCAGCAGTCCCCATGGCGGTCACCACCATATGGCGCTAGGGATTGGCGCATCACCGGAAAAGGCTGGGCAGATGGCCGATCTCACCGTTGATGTGATGGGGCTGCAATATGCCTGGATCTTCACCTACCCGGACACAGGGATCATCTCGGGTGAGCTGCATGTGCCCCAAGGCAAGGATGTTCGGCTGAAGCTTAAGGCCCAGGACGTCATTCACGCCTTTTGGCTACCTGAGTTTCGCCTCAAGCAGGATGCTATTCCTGGACGAGATTCTGAACTGCGATTTACCCCAACCCGGGCCGGTGACTATCCGGTCATCTGTGCTGAGCTTTGTGGTGCTTACCACGGCTCGATGGTGACGCGCATGTATGTGGACACCCCGGAGGAGTTTGAAGCTTGGAAGCAGCAACAAATTGCTAGCCGCCCAGATATCAATGAGGTAATTGCCTCCCTCGATCGCCCCCGTACGGATGTGGATTACCTCACGCCCTACGCCGACGATATGGGTTTGGAGCCCGAAATGTTGCGATCGCTCCATGAGTCCCACACAGGGGCTGAGGAGCTGACCCAATCGCTCTAAGCCTTAAGAGGCTCTTAAAGCTAGCCTGCCTACGATCCATTGCAGACCTTGACGTGACTTGATAACTGACGCATGACACAAGTTGATATTCCAGCGTCCGTCCCCGCCCAACCTGCACACCATGCGGAAGCAGAACGCAAGTGGACGGACTTCTTTACATTCAATAGTGACCACAAGGTCATTGGTATTCAATACCTCGTTACCTCGTTTGTGTTTTATCTGATCGGTGGAGCGTTGGCCACCGCCATTCGTACTGAGTTGGCTACCCCGCCGTCGGACTTTGTCAGCCCCGATTTTTACAATGGCATGTTGACGCTGCACGGCACCATCATGATCTTTTTGTGGGTGGTGCCTGCCGGGGCCGGTTTGGCCAACTACTTGATCCCGTTGATGATTGGGGCCAAGGACATGGCGTTTCCCAAAATCAACGCCCTCGCCTTTTGGATGATTGTGGTGGGTGGTGCGCTGCTGCTCTCTAGTTTTTGGCTAGAAACGCCCCAGTCTGGCTGGACGTCCTACCCGCCCCTGAGCTTGGTCTCGGGCAAGGTGGGGGAAGGCATCTGGATTTTTAGCCTGCTGATTTTGGGTACCTCGTCGATCCTCGGGGCGCTCAACTTTGTGGTGACGATCATCAAAATGCGGGTGCCCTCTATGGGCATTTACCAAATGCCGCTGTTTTGCTGGTCGATGCTGGCTGCTGGTTTGCTGATTCTCACCGGCACCCCAGTTCTAGCGGGAGCGCTGATTTTGCTGGCGTTTGACCTATTGGCCGGCACCGCCTTCTTCAACCCCACCGGCGGTGGCGATCCGGTGGTCTATCAGCATATGTTTTGGTTCTACTCCCACCCAGCGGTCTACATCATGATTCTGCCGCTGTTTGGGGCGATTTCCGAAATCTTGCCGGTGCATTCCCGTAAGCCGATCTTTGGCTATCGAGCGATCGCTTACTCCAGCATGATCATCAGCTTCCTAGGGCTAATTGTCTGGGCCCACCACATGTTCACCAGCGGTACACCAGCCTGGCTGCGCATGTTCTTTATGATCGCCACCATGATCATTGCCGTACCGACGGGGATCAAGGTCTTTGGTTGGCTAGCGACCATCTGGGGCGGCAAGATTCAGTTGAACAGCGCCATGCTGTTTGCCCTAGGATTTATCGCCACCTTTGTGATCGGCGGTATTACCGGGGTGATGATTGCTTCCGTACCCTTTGACATTCACGTCCACGATACCTACTTCATCGTGGCCCACATTCACTACGTCCTGTTTGGCGGATCGGTGTTTGGCATCTATGCTGCCCTCTACCACTGGTTCCCCAAAATGACGGGGCGTATGATGAATGAAACCTGGGGACGCATTCACTTTGGTCTGACCTTCGTCGGCATGAACCTCACCTTTATGCCCATGCATGAACTCGGGCTGCTGGGGATGAACCGCCGGGTGGCGATGTATGATCCCCGCTTTGCGGATTTGAATGTGCTTTGCACCATCGGTAGCTACATTTTGGCGGTGTCTACGGTGCCGTTCATTGTGAATGCGCTGTGGTCTTGGTTTAAGGGCAAGCCGGCTGGGGATAACCCTTGGAATGCGCTCACTCTAGAGTGGCAAACCACGTCGCCACCTGCGATTGAGAACTTTGAGGGCATTCCTGTGCTGACAACCGGCCCTTACGATTACGGCAAAAACAACGAAGCCCTTGAGGCTTCATCAGACACCCCAGTGCTTTCTAGCTAGGGCGATCGCGATCGCTTGTTCTAGATCCCTGGTTCGACCTATAAAGGCAGGCGATCGCATCCCACTTGTATTGACCCCATTGGAATCATCCCCATACCACTATGCAAGGTTCTACGATTGATACGGCCCAGTCGCCGCTCAACTATCCCTCGGAAGCGGGCGGTCACCACGAAGACCATCCCGACCACCGCATTTTCGGCATCCTCGTGTTTCTGTTTGCAGAAGGCATGATTTTTGCCGGCCTGTTTTTGGCCTATCTCACCTTTCGGGCCGTGACCCCCGTTTGGCCGCCAGCGGGTACCCCAGAGCGGGAGCTGCTGCTGCCGGGCATTAATACCCTGATTTTGATCGCCAGTAGCTTTGTGCTCCATCGGGGTGATACGGCGATTAAAAATAACGACACCAAGGGAATGCGTCTCTGGTTTGGCATCACAGCGGTGATGGGCGCGATCTTCCTGGCTGGGCAGCTCTATGAATACAGCAACTTAGAGTTTGGTCTGAAGACGAATCTCTACGCCAGCACCTTCTACGTACTCACCGGCTTCCACGGTCTACACGTCTTGTTTGGTTTAGTGCTGATTTTGGCGGTGCTCTGGCGATCGCGTCAGGAAGGACATTATTCCAGCAGCAGCCATTTTGGCATCGAAGCAGCGGAGATCTACTGGCACTTCGTTGATGTCATTTGGATCATTCTGTTTTTGCTGCTCTACCTGTTGTAGCTAACGGCCGCGTTTTCCAACGGGCCGTCTAAGGGGTATGGGGGGCGATCGGGCGATCGCTCTTCGTAACTTCCGTCAGACACTGGAAGATCTGCTAGCGGGCTGTTAGCATAGGAGCAAGCTTGATTAGCTCTAGGTCGAACTCATGCCTAGATTGCTCTGGATGAGTTTGATGTCTGGTTGACTGACGAAACTTCGAAGACCCTCACCCCAAACCCCTCTCCCAGGACGGTAGAGGGGCTCTAGAGAAACTTTTCTTTCTACTTTTCTCCCTTGGTGGCAGAAGGTTTTGGGGGATAAGGGGAAGTGATGGGTCAGTCCATCATTTGATCTATGAATGACCTCTGTGATCTTGGTTGAAGACGTGATAGTTCAGCTTCTGGATTGGATTTCTCCTCCGGTTAGACCCGCTCAGCCCGTTCCGATGAACGGTGGTACTGTGCTGAGCCCTTGTTCTTGTCCGATGACGACGACCTTTGACGGCTAAGCCCCACCGACTCAGTATTGACGGGGCTGAGTCACAACGGTCAGCCTCGAATGTTTCCATGCCTACCCCCAGTGAGCGATCGCCCCGTATCGATACACCATCGGCGACTGCCCCCCTATGGGTAACGGATGACCTGCTTTTTCACTACCAGCGCTGCAACCGCCGGGCCTTTTTAGATACCTACGGGGATGCCAGCCGCCGGGATACGCCCAACGATTATTTGGCCAAGCTGCGCCAAGATAGCGTTGAATATCAGCTTGCGGTGATGGAAGATGCTCCGATTCAGCGTCCCCGCTATCCTCGGCGAGACTGGGCTGCTGGGGCAGAAGCAACCCTGGATCTGATGCGCCAAGGCGTGGATCGCATTGCCTACGGTGTGCTGACCATGCCCTACGGCGATCGCGTGCAGTTGGTCAGTTGTCCTAAGATGCTCGTGCGCCAGCCCGGCGCTTCGATCTTTGGCGACTGGATGTATGTACCCACGGATATCAAGCTGGGTAAGCGTCCCAAAACGGATTACCAAGTGGTGGCAGCGTTCCATGCTTTTGTGTTGACCCAGGTGCAGGGGGCGGCTCCAGACACGAGCTGGCTAGTGTTGCGGGAGCGATCGCCCTATGCCGTGAAGTTAGAGGAATGGCTGCTGCGCCTGGATGAAGTCCTAGAAGGCTGTGTAGCGATGCTGTTAGAGCAAGCTGAGCCAGAGGTGTTCATTGCCCGCAACCGTTGTGATCTGTGCCATTGGTTTAGCCATTGCTATGGTATTGCCCAAACCAAGCAGCATCTTTCCCTCTTGCCAGGGGTGACGCCTAGTCGCTATCAACAGCTTGAAGAATTGCAGTTAATCCATGTAGAAGCCCTAGCAGCCATGGATGCTAGCCAGCTCGAAGGCTTGCCGGGGTTTGGGGTGGTGGTGGCCCGTAAAATGGTGCGCCAAGCCCAGTCCTTGCTCTACGACATTGCCCTGCCCTACTCAGCAGATCCCCATCAATCCCTCGATACCCTAGATGGGCTATTGCTCACGCCCGAGGAGCTACCCACTGCGCCGGTGGAGCTGTATTTTGACATTGAAGCCGCCCCCGAACATGATCTGATCTACCTGCATGGGGTGCTGGTGGTGGATCGGCAGGCGGGCACCGAGGTGTTCCATCCGCTCCTAGCTGAGCATCCTGACCAAGAAGCGGCGATCTGGTACCAGTTTCTCGACTTAGTGTGGCGCTATCCCGATGCGCCCATTTTCCACTTCTGTCCCTATGAGGTGCAAACGGTGAAACGGCTCGCCCATCGCTATCCCGTGGAGGGAGATTGGCTATTGCCGCTGCTCTCCCGGTTTGTAGACCTACACGAACGGATTACCCGCGTGGCTACCATGCCCGTGGAAAGCTATGCCCTCAAGTCTATTGCCCGCTGGATTGGCTTTAGCTGGCGGGATGCCGATGCGAACGGGGCTCAGGCGATTTACTGGTATGACCAGTGGATGACCACCGGCGATCGCACCTATCTCGACACCATCCTGCGCTACAACGAAGACGACTGCATCGCCACCTACCGCGTCAAAGATTGGCTGACTGACTTCGTGCGCCAAGTAGCTCTGCAAGGTCGCCGTACCCGCAAGCGATCGCGTTCTAGCCTCCGCGCCTGAAGACTGCCGTAGTTGTGTGGTGGACAGTGCCCACTTTTTCTCAAGCTACGGGTCAAACCTCTTGCCTCAAGCACCCGATCGATCACAGCAGCGAACTCAGGGCTTCGATCAGCAGGTCGTTTTGGTCATCGGTGCCGACGGTGATTCGCAGTTTGTTCTCCAGACCCGAATGGTTGAAGTAGCGCACTAAAATGCCGCGATCCTTCAATCCTTGGTAGAGCGCGCCTGCATTGCCGTGGGGCGGGACGGTGACCAGCAAAAAATTGGTTTGCACATGCTCAGGCACTTGAAAGCCAAGCTGCTTCAGGGCGATCGCTAAGGTTTGTCGAGAGGCTTTCACCTTGGCTGCACAGGCATCTTTGTAGGCCTGATCCCGCATGGCGGCTGCACCCACGAGACAAGCGATCGCATCGACGTTGTAGCTGTCTTTGATTTTGAATAATCCGCTTAAGAGCAATGGTTGGGCCAGACCAAACCCGAGCCGTAGGCCTGCCAGGGAATAGCCCTTGGACAACGTGCGGCTGATGATCACATTCTCAAACTCATGCACCAGAGACAGCGCCGTCTCTTCAGCAAAGTCTACGTAGGCTTCATCCACCACCAAGATTCCCGATAGCCCGGCCGCAAGCTGGCGCAGATCGGCGATAGGTGCCGAATAGCCTGAGGGACTGTTGGGTGA
>DATNRH010001021.1 GCA_036703605.1 Candidatus Obscuribacterales bacterium
CAGGGCTGAAGGTAGCGATCGTCGGACGTCCGAATGTGGGTAAGTCTAGCTTACTCAATGCTTGGAGCCAGAGCGATCGCGCCATTGTTACCGATCTGCCAGGCACAACGCGGGATGTGGTGGAATCCCAACTGACTGTCCGAGGGATTCCAGTGCAGGTGCTGGATACTGCCGGCATCCGTGAAGCCAGTGACCAAGTCGAACAACTGGGAATAGAGCGATCGCGCCGGGCTGCCGAAGCGGCTGACTTGATCTTATTTACGATCGACGCTCAGACAGGCTGGACAAGTGACGATCAGATTATCTACGACCAAGTGAGCGATCGCCCCTTAATCTTGATCATGAATAAAGTAGACCTAGCCGATATGGTTGACCCCACCAGCCTGCCATCGGTATCCCATATTGTGCGCACAGCCGCCGCTCACCACCAAGGCATCGAAGCCCTAGAAGACGCCATTCTGGACTGCATCCACGCCAAAACCCTCACCGCCGCTAACCAAGACTTCGCCATCAACCAACGACAGGCGATCGCCCTGACCCGCGCTAAGTCTGCCCTGCTTCAGGTGCAGCAAACAACCCAGGAGCAGCTTCCGCTAGACTTCTGGACCATTGATCTGCGGCAAGCCATCCAGTCCCTAGGCGAAATTACGGGCGAGGAGATGGTGGAATCAGTGCTGGATGAAATCTTTAGCCGTTTCTGCATTGGGAAGTAACATGATCGCTCTTTATTGACGTTGGCTAAAGAAGCGGTGAAACAATGAAAATAGGTTAATTGCTATCTTTAGTGCCCACGCCATTCCCGAGATTTTAGCGCTTGAAATCTAACAATCAATCAAGAGCAACCAATAAAAAGGAACCATATTATTTTTTACATCTTATATATCTTAAATGCATGAAGGACGGTACTAGGGCGGAATTGCCCGCCCTAGAGAGTTAGGATGCTGAATGAGCGATACCTTAGCTAAGTTGCTTAACTTCTGCAACAAGCTTAGCAACCACATCCTTAGCGCTGCCGAACATCATCATGGTGTGCTCTTTGAAGAACAAATCATTTTCAATGCCGGCAAAGCCTGCGCTCATGCCGCGCTTGATGACGATGGTGTTGTGGGCACGATCCACATCCAAAATCGGCATTCCGTAAATCGGGCTGCTAGCATTTTCGCGGGCAGCGGGATTGACCACGTCGTTTGCGCCAATCACCAACGCCACGTCCGTGCGCTCAAATTCTGGATTGATGTCGTCCATGTCGCAGAGTTGATCGTAGGGAACGTTGGCTTCAGCCAGCAGCACGTTCATGTGACCGGGCATCCGGCCTGCTACCGGGTGAATGGCATATTTTACGGTGACGCCGAGGCGGTCAAGCTGGTCAGCAAGTTCTCGCACGGAATGCTGGGCTTGGGCCACAGCCATGCCATAGCCAGGAACAATGACGACCGATCGCGCATAGCCCAGCATCATCGCGCCTTCTTCCGGTTCCACCGATCGCACCACCCGATCGCCTTGGTCTCCACCGGCAGCGATCGCTGTTCCGCCATCGGAGCCAAAAGCGCTGAACAGCACATTGGCCAGGGAGCGGTTCATGGCTTTACACATAATCTGGGTGAGGATCAGTCCCGATGCACCCACCAAGGCCCCGGCAATGATCAACATATTATTCATCAAGATGAAGCCTGCCGCGCTGGCTGCTAATCCGGAGTAGGAGTTGAGCAGGGAAATGACCACGGGGGTATCAGCGCCACCAATGGGCAGAACGAACAGAACGCCGAGGAGCAGCGAGATGGCAACCAATCCCAAAAAGACGAAGGTTTGCTCAGGATGAACCAGCAGGTAGCCGCTGCCACCTAGAAAGCTGACCAGAATAAAAATGTTGAAGGGTTGCTGCAGGGGAAAGGTAATCGGCGCGCCGGGCATGATGCCTTGGAGTTTGGCAAAGGCCATCAAGCTACCGGTAAAGGTGACCCCACCGATGAGTACACCTAGGATCGTCACCAAGGTAGCGTCTACCGGCGCGGTGCCGGTGGTGGCGAGAACTCGCCAAAATTCGCCCACGGCAATCAAGGCTGAGGCCGCGCCACCTAGTCCGTTGAAGATGCCAACCATTTGAGGCATGGCGGTCATGGCCACCTTCTGGGCAGCGATCGCTCCCACCAAGGAACCAATCACAATCCCGACCAAGATCATGGTGTAGTTCAGGACAGACTGATTGAGCAGCGTAGCCACAATAGCCACCAACATCCCTACCGCCGCAATCTGGTTGCCCTGCCGCGCCGTTGCCGGAGAACTCAGTTTTTTCAAACCCACAATAAACAGGGAAGCGGCCACCAGGTAGGTGATCTCAATGCCTGAGGAAAGAAAGCCGGTTGTCAACATGCTCAATCTAAGCTCCCTTCTTCTTGAACATTTGCAGCATCCGATCGGTGACCAGGAAGCCGCCGACTACGTTAATGGTGGCCAAAACCACCGCAATCAGACCCAGAATGACCGTGAGGTTCAAGTCTTGGGCACCACCAATTAGCAAGGCCCCAACGACAGCAATACCGGAAATGGCATTTGCTCCAGACATGAGGGGGGTATGTAAGGTGGGAGGCACTTTGTTGATCACCTCGAACCCCACAAAGGAGGCGAGGACAAAGACAACTAAGCCCGTTAGCAGTCCTGCTGCCATAGAAATAACTCCTGAGTAATATAACGGTGCATGGAATGGAATGACGGATCGCTATCCGGCGCTCACGGTAGATTCCACCATCAGGGCATCTTTGATGCGGGTATTGCGAATGTCGCCCTCATGGGTGACACAGGCTGCCGCGATGATGTCGTCCTCAAAGTTCAACTGCAGGTCACCGTCTTTGATGAGATGGTTGAGCAGAGTGAGGATATTCTTGGCGTAGAGCTGGCTAGCGTGGACAGGCACGGAGGCCGGCAGGTTGGTAGGCCCAATGATCGTCACCCCATGGCGCACAACATCGCGACCTGCCTGGGTGTAGGCACAGTTACCGCCTTGGTCGGCAGCGAGATCCACAATCACGGAACCGGGTTTCATGCCAGCAATCATCTCTTCGGTCACCAGCAAAGGCGCTTTTTTGCCCGGCACTTGGGCGGTCGTAATCACAGCATCGGCCTGGGCAATATGGGCGGCCACGACTTGACGCGATCGCTCCTTAGCCGCTTCCGATACCTCTCGGGCATAGCCACCCTCGGCTACGGTTTCTTCATCCAAGGGTACTTCCACAAACTTCGCCCCCAAACTTTGCACCTCTTCTTTCACCGCAGGGCGAATGTCAAAGGCTTCCACCACCGCACCCAAACGGCGGGCCGTGGCGATCGCTTGCAAGCCAGCCACCCCAGCTCCCATGACAAACACCTTTGCCGGGCGGATCGTGCCGGCAGCAGTGGTGAGCATAGGGAAATATTTAGGCAGAGCCGTAGCCGCAATCAGAGCCGCTTTATAGCCCGCCACACTAGCCTGGGAGGACAGGGCATCCATACTTTGCGCCCGACTGGTGCGCGGGATCAGTTCCATGCTGAAGGCGGTAATACGCCGTCGAGCTAAGGACTGAATCCCCTCGGGATGCCCCAGGGGATTCAAAAAGCCAATCAGGGTGGCCCCTTCTCGAAGCTGACTCGTTTCTGCATAGCCGTCTTGATCTTGAGGTGGGCTGACCTTGAGCAGCACATCCGCCTCGGCCCAGAGTTGGGCAGTGTCACGGATGATCGTAGCTCCCGCCGCCTCGTACTCGGCATCGGAGAAATAGGCCGCTTCTCCAGCGCCTGCTTCTAGGAGCACGTCCAGCCCTTGTTTAACTAGACGACTGACTGTATCCGGAATCAGCGCAACCCGGCGCTCTCCCATGACTGTTTCTCGTGCAACCGCTATTTTCATCAACTCTCCTTCATGTTCTGTCGCTGCGAATCGTCGTGATCCCCCGCCCCAGAGATAGGGATCACCCATCCCTGGGGATCATGGGTGACAGGGTGAATGTCTATCCGTGGATGTCTACCCATAGAGGACACCCCTAGCTCAAGGAGGTCTAGGGGAAGGGTCGGGGATATGTCATCCGCTGACGGGCCCGCCGCCTCAGGCGATCGCGGTGCTCATTGAGCTGGGATTGCGGCAACGGATTGGCAAAAAACCGGTGGAAATGGTGTAGGGCTAGCACAGACCCATGCATGGTCATCATGCATCGGGCTATGTGTAGAGCTGCCCTGAATCTCTCATGCTGAGAGAGCCAGTTCATGGGCGTTCACGGTGGGCTCAGGGTGCAAAACGGCCATTCCGTGATCCACCGGTATACCTTGCTAAGGGCTCCACAGACACCGAGGCGATCGCCCTCGATCTGCGTTGATCCTGTCCATTCTTGAACCGACTCTACCTAAACCTACCTGACAAGTGGGGAGAAACCCTCTAGTTTTCAGGCTTTCCTAAGAATTCAGGTAGACGAAACGTTACTAAGTTTTTGTTGCTTGAGGTAGGCAAAGACGCTTTTGTCGCCAATATCCGGCGGGATCGCTTGAATGGTCTTGCGCAGGGCAAAAATGGCAAACAGAACAGCCCAGGTTGCTAACAAGCCTCGTTCGGCAGACAGGGGCAGCCATCCTGCCAAGTGTCCCAATAGCAGTAAGGGCACGATCACGGTGAGCGCTTTGGTTTCCAATCGATTGAAACAAAAGGCTTCTTTGAAGAAAATTCCCGTTAAGGCAGCAGCACCAAAGCCAATACCGAAGATGCTCAGGGGCTGCTGGTAGACCGTCAGCCAGAGGGGATCAGGGCTGGAGAAGGCGATCGCTCCTGAGGCGATCGCTCCTATAGCCCAAAAAATCTGTAGGGCGCGATGTAAAACGGCCATATAAATATGGATCATCCATAGGCTGAGCCCCAGACCTGCCATCATACCGGCATAGAGCCAGGTCAAGATCTCTGCTTGATCAACCGTCACTAGACCGCTCAGGACTAGAGCAACACCCACGGCAAAGCAAAGAGCCGCCATGCCCAACCCTAGGCGATAGAGGATCACCTCGCGGCGATCGCGCTGATCAATCACAAAGGAGCCGAACTGCCCTTGATAAACCGCATTGGACTCTATATCTGAGGATGATGGATGAATCATCGTGACCTCCCAAAGCTGGTGTGCAGATCGTCTACCCCTATCGCTAGGTAAACGACATTGTCTCCTTCCAGCTTAAGCCAGAAATGAGATCGGTCTGCCTTGAACAGACAAACCTTGAACTGGGGCAAAACGGCCCATAGGCATAACCCAAGGGAAACAGGCTCTAGCAAGGCTATGGGGGTTTAGAACCGCCGCGTTATAAAAATTAACCCAAAAACAGTCCCACTTTGGGACTTTTAGTATTGCGATCGCGTGATGAGGTGCTATGTTATGGGGAAACTCTAGATGTAGTGTCTCGTTATGACTGTGGACACAATCCGTGACTATCTTCACGAAGTAGCAAGAACACCGTTGCTCAGTGCAGCGGAAGAAATCGAGCTGTCGCGTCAAGTGCAAGCCATGCTCTCCGTACAGGACGTGGCAGATGTTACACCTGAGCAACAGGACATTTTCCAGCGGGGACGCCGTGCCAAGCACCGCATGATTCAAGCTAATTTGCGATTGGTGGTATCCATCGCAAAGCGCTATCAGGGGCGGGGTGTGGAGTTCCAGGATCTCATTCAGGAAGGATCAATCGGACTAAACCGGGCGGTTGAGAAGTTTGATCCAGCCCAAGGGTATAAGTTTAGCACGTATGCGTATTGGTGGATTCGTCAAGGTATCACCCGAGCCATTTCGGAATCCTCACGCACCATTCGCCTGCCGGTGCATATTACAGAGAAGCTCAACAAGTTCAAATCCGCCACCCGTACCCTCACCGTTGCCCTAGGGCGATCGCCGTCTCTCGATGAGATCGCGGAGGAATTGGGTATGCCGTCGTCAGATTTGAAGAAGCTGCTCATCCAAAGCCGCGCTGTGATCTCCTTAGATCATAAAGTGGGGCGCGATGAGGAAACGGCCCTGGGTGAGCTGTTGGCCGATACCGACAATGCCAATCCCCTAGAAATGGCTGAACTCTTGGAAACCGGGGAGTTTATTCAAACGCTATTGGATGGCCTGCCGCCTCGGGAGCAATATGTACTCAGCGCCCGCTATGGCTTGGTGGACGGGAAACGGGCCAGCCTGGTGAGCGTGGGTCGAGATCTCAACCTGTCGCGGGAGCGGGTACGCCAGCTCGAACGCAAGGCCATGAATCAGTTGAAACGTAAAGTGCGGCAACAAAAGAGTGGATCGCCGAGTTCGCGGAGTTTGTCCACGGCTCCATAAACCATCGCAGGATCAATTAGTGAGAGCCATCAGGGTTAGATGACCGGGCGGCGTGTGGTTTGGGGATCGGTCAAGTGCTGATTGCAAGGATTCTCTCTGGCTAGCGACTGGAGATCTGTACAAAGTGGGATAGAATGCTAAGTTGCTGCCGGGTTGCCATCCCAGATTGGGGGCGATCGCAGCCTACTCACCTTCGTTCAGGATGTCCCATCCATGACACAGCAGTACCGCATCACACTTCTCTCCGGCGATGGCATCGGCCCTGAAATTATGGCTGTTGCGGTCAAGATGCTGGAGCGCGTCGGGCAACAGTGTGATCTGACGTTTGACTTCCAAGATGCTTTGATGGGCGGCGTGGCCATTGATGCCACGGGCAGTCCTTTGCCTGACGAAACCCTAAGTATCTGCCGTCAGAGTGATGCCGTCTTGCTAGCCGCTATCGGTGGTGCTAAATGGGATTCTTTGCCCAATCATCAGCGTCCGGAGCGTGGTCTCCTAGGCTTGCGGGCTGGGCTGGGCCTGTTTGCCAACCTGCGTCCGGCAACCATTTTGCCCCAGTTGATCGATGCCTCTAGCCTCAAGCGCGAGGTGGTGGAGGGTGTTGATATTATGGTGGTGCGGGAACTGACTGGCGGCATCTACTTTGGCCAACCCCGAGGAATTTTTGAGACGGAGTCGGGACAAAAGCGCGGCGTCAACACCATGGTCTATGAAGATGCCGAGGTGGATCGCATCGGGCGAGTAGCGTTTGAAACAGCCCAAAAACGTGGCGGGAAGCTGTGCTCAGTGGATAAATCCAACGTGCTGGAAGTGTCGCAGCTATGGCGCGATCGCATGACCCTGCTGGCGAAGGACTATCCCGATGTGGAACTCTCGCATCTCTATGTAGACAACGCGGCCATGCAGTTGCTCCGCTGGCCCAAACAGTTCGATACCATTGTGACGGGGAATCTTTTTGGGGATATTCTCTCCGATGCGGCGGCCATGCTCACCGGCAGTATTGGCATGTTGCCGTCGGCTAGTCTAGGCAGTTCTGGCCCCGGTGTGTTTGAGCCTGTGCATGGATCGGCTCCAGATATTGCCGGACAGGATAAGGCCAACCCCATTGCCCAGGTCTTGAGCGCTGCCATGATGCTACGCTATGGCCTCAATCAACCCTTGGCCGCCGATCGCTTAGAGCAGGCGGTGATGACGGTGCTCGACCAAGGCTATCGTACCGGCGACATTATGTCGGACGGTATGACCCTCGTGGGCTGCCAGGCGATGGGCGAGGCCTTGCTGACGGCGTTGTAAGCGATCGCTTCTACCCCTCCAACATCCCGGCTGGTCTCAGGGCCAGTCGGCGATGAATTGACCGAAGAGTCCCACCTCGCGATTCTTTTGGATTAGAATTCAACAGGCGAGACCCACTACGTTGGATCACAGATAGCCATGGAGCGCGATCGTTCAACCTTCTCTCCCACCATTTCGCGCCAAGAACTGCGCGAGCTGATTCGTTCGCAGCTCCATTCATTGCTTGATCAAGGTAATCTCCAGGGCGCTAAGGCGTTGCTGGTGCCTGTGCCCTCTGCGGATATTGCCGATGCCATTGAAGAGTTGCCCGATGCCATGCAGGCGATCGCCTTTCGGCTGCTGTCGAAAAGTGAGGCCATTGATGTCTATGAGCATCTAGACTCATCGGTGCAGCAGACGCTGATCGAAGACTTCAAGCGGCAAGATGTGCTCGATATCGTAGACAAAATGTCGCCGGATGATCGGGCTCGCCTGTTTGATGAGCTGCCAGCGAAGGTGGTCAGTCGCCTGTTAGCAGAACTGAGTCCCCAAGAACGGCAGGCAACGGCGCTGTTGCTGGGCTACGAGGCGGATACGGCTGGGCGAATTATGACCCCGGAGTATGTGGCCTTGAAGGAAGTCTGGACGGTGACCAAGGCGCTGGAGCATATTCGCAACCTCGCCCATCTCAGCGAAACGGTGTACTACCTCTATATCACCGATGCCGCCCGCCATCTGACGGGCATTCTTTCCCTACGAGACTTGGTCACGGCTCAGCCTGAGCAACAGGTGGGAGATCTGATGGTGCGGGAGTTTGTCTCGGTAAAAACCGATACGGATCAAGAAGAAGTGGCTCGGGTGATTCAGCGCTATGACTTCCTGGCAGTGCCGGTGGTGGATGCGGAGCAGCGCCTGGTCGGTATTGTCACGGTGG
>DATNRH010001022.1 GCA_036703605.1 Candidatus Obscuribacterales bacterium
TTTAGGACGCCTCATGTTCCGTCCTAACCGCACAAGTTTAGGCTATACCTGTATAACTACGGTTAAAGTATATTACTCTAGATTGTCTAGAACTGAGTCGAGGATTTTATGGAATCCCAGATCTAGCACCTAGCGATCGCTGTTCTCATACCGTGTCTGGTTTTTGGCTGCAACTGCATGGCTATCCAATCTTTTCTCCAGCGTGCCCTGAAAATTCGCGATCGCGAACTCGGGAAAGTCATCCGCTTTACCTTGCTTGGAGCCATGCTGCAAGCCGGTTTAGCTATTGGCATCAGCACTGCTGATGCCCTTTTTATCGTAGAAGTAGGCTCGGTCAACCTACCCATCGTTTACCTACTGCTGCCCGTCGTCATGATGGTCTATACGCCCATCTACTCATACTTAATTGGGCGCTATGGCATTGATCGAGTCTTTAATCTCACCCTGCTGGCGCTAATCATGGGCGGAAGCAGTTTTTTTCTTCTCCTCACCTTATTTTCAGTCCGCACTGGCTTAAACGCTCCCGACTGGATTTTTTACGTTGCCAAGCTCTATACCTGGCTGTGGTACATTGCGCTCTATTCCCTATTTTGGAATTTTACCGATGGCTACTTTGATATCCAAGATGGAAAACGGTTATTTCCCATCTTCAGCAGCGGCACAGCCCTCGGCACCTCCATCGGTGGCGGCATCGTCACGGTGTTTGCCCAGGTTATCGCCACCCGATACCTATTCCTAATCTGGGCAGCGATCGCCCTGCTCACCTTCCCAGTGCTGTACAACATTAAGCAGAACCTGCATCGATTGGATGAGGAGCCCGAGGAAGCGATCACCACCGAAAATTTTTGGCAGCAAAATAAAAAAGTGGTGGGGATCATCACCCAATCGCGCTACATCATGGTGCTAACCAGCATCTTCTTTACCACGCTGATTATTACGACCCTGAATGAATACCTCTATCTGAATATCTTTGAAGCCCAAGGCAGCGTCGAACAGCTCGCCTCTCTCTTGGGCCTGCTGTTTTTACTCACCAGTCTGTTCAATATTGGGGTGAATCTATTTTTGTTCAACCGCTTGGTGCTCTCCATTGGCGTCCGCAACGTTGCGCTGATCCAGCCCGCTGTTTACTTAATCACCTTCCTACTCTTTTCACTGCAAGGAGGATATCCGGCGGCTCTGTTTGGATTTTTTGCCTACCAGGGTATTTTGACCTCGATTGAATACAACAACCAAAACTTTCTGTTTAACGCCATTCCTGCCCAGGTGAAACAGCAAGTACGCACCTTCATTGAGGGTCTCTGTGAACCCATGGCGACGGTGGTCATTGGCGGATTTTTGCTGATCTTTTCGCGATCGCTTAGCCCTGCCGCCCTCTCCACTGTAGGGTTGGGACTTGTAGTTATTTTTTGGCTCCTAGTGCTGATTGTGCGAGAAGACTATCTGCGGGCCATGGTGACCCTGCTGCGGGAAGGATGGCTGGACTTTTCCCTGGCCCGCCAGGCAAAGCTGACCTTAAGCCCCCAAGAGTCGCGACAGTTGGTGTTAGAATTGCCCACCCTACCGACCCATACCTTACTCTCTGCTCTACGTATTCTGTGGTGCAACGATCGCTGACTCGCAGTGCAGGCTCTGCTTAACTATCTAAACACCTTGCCTCAAGAGCAATGGGGGCAGATGAAACCTATTTTTTCCCTCATGCTCAGCAGTCAAGATTATGAGGTGGTGCGCATGCTCTATAAATGGCTGGATTGTCAAGAGGTATCACTCCATTTCAGCCTGCTGGAAGAATTGGGCTATAACAACTTAATTAGTGCAACGACGGCGCATCCGCTCTTGGAGTCAGAGGATGCTAATGTGCGGGGGGCAGCGATCGTCGTATCGCTCAATGATTGGAGCCTCAAATCCCGCAGCCATGCTCTGCAGCACCTCGATAGGATGCTTCAAGGCACCGAGGCCGAGCAACAGGCCGCTATTCGGGCCCTCGGGCGATCGCGTCAGACTCGCTATACCAATCTACTGCTACCTTATCTTTCCCATTCTGCAACATCGCTGCGCCGGGAAGCCCTCGATGCCATTCGCTACCTAGCTGACCAAGAGTCTAGCCGATTGCTCCAGCCGCTGCTCCAAGCCATTCGTGTAGGAACAGCCGATGAACGCTGCCTCGCCATGGAGTCGTTGATTAAGATCAATGACTCTAGTTGCGTATCGCCTTTGCTCACCCTCAGCCAACATCTCACGCCGGTAGAGAAACGACAGGCGGAAGATGTGGTGCTCCAGATTGGCTTGAAAGCTATACCGGCGGCGATCGCCATCTTTCAGGATGCAGGGCAACCCTACGATGCGCGATCGATGGCCGCACGGGCGATTAGCCGTCTAGCCTTTGCCCAGTTTGAAGCCATTTTTCCTCGGTTGATTACCACAGAGATTGAGCAAGCCTACCGCTTCCTGCACCATCAAGCGATCCTTCAGACCACCCAAGACCAACGCCCCGGCGCAACCGTGTTGACCCTGATGTATCAAGATGGCCGCGAAACGGCGGTTAGCTTTATTTTGGAAATGTTGACCTTAGGCGGACGGCTCCCCGACTTTGAGTTGCTGCGAGCCTCTCTACGATCCGACAACCTCAAAGAGCGCGGTAATGCCATTGAAACCATTGAGCAGGGTGTTAGTCGCACTATTTTTCAAGCGCTGCTGCCCTTGCTTGACTCCCGCAACTTCCGCGATCGCCTGCATCGTGTGGGACGAGACCAGCCCTATCACTCCGCCGAGGAAGTGCTCCACCAATCGCTGAACAGTACCCATGAGCTGGAGAGGGCGGCGGCAGTTCAGGCCATCTGGGATCAGCAAGACAACGCCAGCGATCGCCTGCGACAGATGCTGCACCAGTCTGCCCAGAGTGGTATGGTTCGCGACACGGTGATGGCGCTTCTCTTTCGATCCGCTCCATCCGAGACCCAGATCCCAGATCAACTGAATCTCATTGAACGCATTGCCCAGCTATCGCGAGGACGATTTTTTGCCGCCCTCAGCATCCGAGAGCTGGAAGCCATTGCACGGGACGCCACCGAGGTTCGGTATACCAATACCCTGCTCTACCAGCTTGGGGATCCTGCTGATCACGTCTATTACATTGTGTCCGGCACCGTCTATCTCGATACCGGCGATCGCATAGAGGGGGACTGGTTTGGCGAAGACGGTTTATATGGCCAACGCGATCGCACCCATGCGGCCAAAACCCAGTATCTCCATGCCCTAGTGATATCGGCCAGCGCCCTGCTGCGGGCCGCCGAGACCTACCCGAACATCGCCATTAAGTTACTAGAAACCAAGCTCACCGTCCCACCCCATGCCAAACGTTAAGCTACAGACCCTAATTCTGCTCGGCGTCACACCGCTGCTGGCGTTGATTTCCACCGTGATCGCCGTCAGCCACTACTTTGATATTCGCCAGTTAATCATGCGCGGCTTCGACCAAAAGCTATTTGCCGTGAGTACGGTGACAGCCTCCTTCGTCGATCCCGACGTCCATGCCTCGATCTACCGTCCCATAGATATTCGCAACCTCGCCTACGATAGTCGCGATCGCCGCCTCTATGGTCTTGATGCCAGCGGCCACCTGTATGAGATTAATCTAACCACGGGGGAAGCCCTGCCCGTGCAATCCAGCAGCCTCTACAACCTCACCGACATCACCTACCATAGCAACGAGGATCTGCTCTACGGCGTGAATGGAGCTGGTCAGCAGTTAATCACGATTGATCCTCACCATGGCGATACGCGATCGCTGCCGCTCAGTACCGCCGTATCCGGCATTGCCTACGATGAAGACGCTGATATTCTATACGGCAGTCATCGATCCCTATCGACGATTGATCCCACCACGGGCACCGTCACCCCAACCGGCACCCTGCCGACCTTTGTGCGATCCCTGAGCATCAACAGCGGTATTCTCTACGGCACCACCATCCAAGATCAGCCCCTGATCGCCATCGATCCAGCCACCGTCACCCCCCTACCCCTGCCCTTCATGGACGAGCTGATGGCCAAGACCCAACAGCCGATCTTGGGGATTGACGTCACACCGGATCGTCAGTTGCTGATCGCTGGCAGCCAGCAACTTTTTAAAGTTAACTTAAACACCCAGGTTATTCAGACAGACTTTGCCAGCGGCTATCGCAGCGAAGCAACGCCGGACTATCAAGGCTATGTGCAACCCATGCGGCGGATTAATCGTCGCCTAAATCTTACCTATGTTTACACCCAAATTGTTAGTGGCGATCGCACTATTACCTACGTTCTAGATGCCACCGAAGGCGAAGAACATACTCCCATTGGCCTTGTTGAAAACCTGACTGAGGAAGAGTTTAATGGCGTCGAAAGGGTAGCATCTACAGGACGCGTTTACTTATCTGGAATTACACCCTGGGAAGAATGGGGATTGCTTAAGGTGGCCTATGCTCCAATTTTGAACGAGACTGGGCAGGTTATAGCCATGGCCGGGGCGGATGTCAATATTTCCATTATCACTCAAAAAACCCGTGCTGCTCTTTTACGCGTCATGAGCGTTGGTATTGTATCCTTACTGGTTGGCATCGTCGCCTCTGTCTATATTTCACGGCGGTTGACCCA
>DATNRH010001023.1 GCA_036703605.1 Candidatus Obscuribacterales bacterium
ATCACCTCATGACGCAGGCGAAGGTTGCGGGCCATGCGATCGCGGCGCAGATCAAGATAGCGATATTTCAGGCGCAGTTCTTCCCGCACCGAGTCTTGCTCCGCCACCGATACTTGAAACGGTAGAGGCTTGCGGACGTCATTGAGCACCTCGATCTCGTCCGCATAAATTTCCACGCTGCCGCTGGGGAGCTTGGGATTCAGGGACTCGGCGGGCCGTTGGGTGACACGTCCGGTCACCTTCACCACATATTCATTGCGCACCTGTTCAGCCACAGGATAGGAGGCGGGTGTCCGTTCTGGGTCGCTGACAATTTGGGCGATGCCAGAGCGATCGCGCAAATCGACAAAAATCACCCCGCCATGATCTCGACGGCGATCGACCCAGCCGTAGAGCGTAACTGTTTCGCCGATATGTTCAGGACGGAGTTGACCGCAGTAATGACTTCGCATAGCTAGAGTTGAAACGGTTGCCAAAGTGAAACAAAAGGAGGAATGCCCGGTGCGCTGGACTGAGATCGTCACTATCCAGGGTGCTGCAATCCTAGAAACGGTTGACCATCCAGATTGGATTGGCTATTGTCCTAGGGAAAGGCACGGCCAGTGTCCCCATGATAATCAAACCTTCCTATTATCCTGCATTGTGTCCGGCTCAGATCGGTGAGCGATCGCAACTCATAAAAAATGGGGCACAGCTTAGCCATGCCCCAGGTTGCTTTATAGCCAACCGATGCGCGCCCTAGTCTAGTTTTTGGGCGTCGAATCTTTGTCATGGCCCATGAGAATATCCCAGGCAGTTTTGGCCGCTTCGGTTAAGCGATCGCCAAAGTCTTGCACTTCTTGGGCAATAGTCTGCCAGTTTTTCTCAGCTTCTTTGTGGATGGTGTTGATGGACTCTTCAATTTTGTCTGGATCAAACAGCTTGGTTTGTTCAACGGTTTCGCGAGTGCGGCGTACGGCACTCAAATAGGCTTCCCGCGTGAACTCACCGGCCTGCTGTGCTTCCACCTGAGCCTTGGCGCGAATGGCTTCAATCAGCGCCTGGGTTTCATTTTTCACCTCTGCTAGCTCGGCCGGAGTCGCTGACGAATCGTCATCTAGCACCACAGGGGTTTGGGGAGTGTTGAAATCAGAGGTCATAGAATTGCTCCTTGGTAATGCTATCGTGCGGTTTCCATACTAGGATTCATGCAATGGCGCTCCTGCGCATCGTTCCCATGGCATAGGGCGTTGGGCATCATGGAATCGATCAGGTCATCGATGGGGATGCGAACCCTTGGCTGGAGTCTACACTGGGATCTGGCCATGGAGCGGAGGAGGCTTGGCCTTACTTTAGCTTGCCTGTAGGAAATCGGGGGTAGGGAATGTGCCAGATCGTCGCCCTAGAATAGAAAAGCTGGCGATCGCTCTCCATAATGCAGACCTAAGCCGACCCATTGCAAAACTGGGATGCATCCAACGGCGATCGCCTGTGAACAACCTGAAATTCTGGATATCTGAATGCTGTACATTGAGAACCTGTCTTACCATCCAGCGGCTACCCCCGAGCCGATCCTCAAGTCCATTGGCTTAGAGCTAGCACCCCAACAACTGGGGTTAGTGATTGGCCCCAGTGGCTCTGGCAAAAGTACGCTGCTAGAAATTTTGGCGGGACTAGCCTCCAAAACATCGGGACGGATTCGCTGGCGCAGCCAAGTGCTCACCCCTGATCAACTCCAGGATCTAGGAGGGCTCGTCTTTCAGTTTCCAGAACGGCATTTTTGTGGCAACACGCTGCTGAGTGAGCTACGCCTTGGGCATCCGGAGCTGAACCGGGAAACCATGGAGCAAACCCTAGCGAAAGTTGGCTTGGCCCATCTACCGCTGTCGGCCAATCCCCATGCCCTCAGCGGTGGGCAACAGCGACGCTTAGCCCTTGCGGTGCAACTCATTCGCCAACCCTATCTGTTGCTGCTGGATGAACCGACGGCGGGGCTAGATTGGTCGATGCGTCAACAGTTGGTGAGTTTACTATCGGTGCTCAAGGCAGACTGGACGCTGTTGATTGTCACCCATGAACCGGGAGACTTGCTGGCGATCGCTGACCGTTGTTGGACGATGCAGCATGGAGAATTACAGGTCGCTGATCCCGCCACCCTCGCGCCTAGTCTCGATTCATCGATGGCCTAGGTGATATCGAGCACATCGTTCTAGAAAGCATGGGTTAACCTAGCGGTACATCATGTTTTTATTACCATGCTCTTTAAACGTAAGCCAGACCAATCTCAGTCGATTAGCGGTGCCAACATTACCGGTGCCCAGGTTCAGCAAGGGCAGGCGGGCCGCGATCTAACCCAGACGCAGCAGGGCAACCAGGCAGAGGTTCAGAGTCAGGGAATGACGGTGGATGAGGTGGTGGCGCTGTTGTCGCAGGTGGAGGCCATGGTGCGGGCAGCCCAGATGCCTGAGGCGAGCAAAACGAAGGCGATCGCTTACCTCGGGGCTGCCCAGCAGGAGGCAACGGAGCCGGAGCCGGATAAGGAGCTGATGGCCAAAAATCTAAAGCGCATGGGCGATACGCTGACGACGGCCAATGAGACGGTGACGGCGGGCAAAACGCTTTGGCAAACGGTCAAGCCCATCTTATTGCCGTTGGCGAGCTGGTTGGGAGTAGCGGCGAGTTTCATCCCATAAAGGCGAAAGGATGAGGGCGAAAGCGACCCATAGCGGGGGATGGGGATGGGAAAATGGCTAGGGCGATATCTGGGCTGGATCGCGATCGGTGTGGCGATTCTGATTGTGCTGGCGTTGGTCAAGGCTGGGTTGACCCATGAGGATGGCTGGTGGATTTTGGTAGAACCAGACTACTACGGCCACTGGGGCATCCTAGCCGGTGCGGGTTTAGTGGGAATTGTTAGGCGACCTTGGGCAAAAACGTCACCCAGCCAAGCGCAGTCTATTCGTGATTCCACGTTAACTGACAGCCAGACTCAGCAAGGGCAAGCGGGGCGAGATACCTATCAGTTTCAGGGCATCGGGACGGTGGTTCTACCGGGGATGCCATCGCCCCAAGCGGCGCTCAGCCCGGATGACATTCGCCACCGGCAGGCGCTGTTAGACAAGGTGCGCAATTCCTGGATTCATGGGGTGCTGGATAAATCGCTCTATAGCCGGGCCCGCATTGCTCTGGGGTTAGAAGATCAGCCCGATCGCGTCATCCATCCCTGGTCGATGGACTACAGCTATGCCAACCAGCGAGAGAAACTACCCACAGGAATGCGCCTAAGTAAAAAGCTGGCGGAACTGGGGGAGGTCGCGGCGCTGTTGCTGTTGGGCGATCCGGGGTCGGGGAAGACGACGATGCTGCTGGAGTTGGCGAAGGATTTGCTGGAGGCAGCGCAGCCGGAGGAGCTAGACAGTGGGCTGCCGGTGGTGTTGAATCTATCGTCTTGGAGTCGGATGCAGTTTCCGGCGGATGGGCAACCCAAGCTCAAGACATGGCTGCTGGAAGAACTGCGGAGCAAGTATCAAATTCCCCCTGCCATTAGCACCCCATGGCTTGAGGATCAGCGTTTGATCCTGTTGCTGGATGGTTTGGATGAGGTGGTGCAGGAGCAACGGCAAGATTGTCTGACGGCGATCAACCAGTTTCGGGACACCCACAGCCTCATGCCGATGGTGGTCTGTTGTCGGGTGCGAGATTTTGAAGCGCTCCGCCAGAAAATTGCGGTGCCGTCTGCGATTTTCATCCAGCCCCTGGATCTGCCTCAGGTGGATGATTACCTGGCCCAGGGGGGCGATGCGCTAGCGGGCATTCGGGCGGTGTTGCAGCAGGATCGAGACCTGCGTAACCCGGATCCGGATTCTCTGCAATTTCTGGCCCAAACTCCGCTGTTTCTCAACATCATGGCCTTGGCGTACCAAGCCAAAACAGTTGATCAGATTCGCGCTATGCCTGCCCAAAACCAGCGGCAGGCGTTGTTCGATGCCTATATCAATCGCATGTTTGCCCAGCGTCCAGACCGTCCTTGCTATCCCAAAGCCAAAGCGATCCACTGGCTGCGACGCCTCGCCCAGCAGTTGCAGCAAGAGGGACAAACTGTTTTTCTTATTGAATATATGCAGCCGAAATCATGGCTGGAAACGCCAAGAGAACGCTGGCAGCATCGGCTGATTTTGGGTCTGATTGTGGGTCTGATTTGGGGTTTGATTTTGGGTCTGATTGTGGGTCTAATTTGGGGTCTGATTGTGGGTCTGATTGTGGGTCTAATTTGGGGTCTGGATAGTATCAACCCTGTAGAGTCGTTTCAAATTTCGATGTCACGCGACGCGCGACGAGAAATTTTTCGAAATCTTAAAGATATTCTGATTGTGGTTTTGATGGGGAGTTTGATAGGGGGGCTGGTTTTGGTTTTGATGGGGGGTCTGATGGGGGGTCTGATTTTGAGTCTGATGGGGGGTCTGATGGGGGGTCTGAT
>DATNRH010001024.1 GCA_036703605.1 Candidatus Obscuribacterales bacterium
ATTTTAATCGTGGTGGTTTTTCCGGCTCCATTGGCACCGAGGAGTCCATAGATTTCGCCATGGCGCACCGTAATATCCACATGGTCTACAGCGCAGAAGCTCCCAAAGGTTTTTTGCAGCGAGCGAGCGGCGATCGCTACCTTGCCTAAGGACGGCCCCGGGCGCGCTGTGGGAAAGCTTAAATAGGGTGGATCTAGTCCCTGCTGCCGCAGATGATTCACAAACACGTTTTCGAGGGTTGGTGTTGTGTGCTGCATCCTATCGACGTGGATGTGCTGTTGGGCTAAATGCTGGCGCACCTGCCGGTCTGCTATACCAGGATCTGTAACCAAAATATCTAAGCGATCGCCAAAGGTCTGAATATCCACCAGCCCCGAAACGGTTGCGCCCTGAAGCGCCGTCTCCGCTTGGGCAATATCCGTCGCCCACACCTCCAGACGCTGGAGTCCCAACCCCTGACGTAGGTTAGCTAAAGTACCCATTTGCTGAAGCTCGCCCCCGTAAATCAGGGCAATGCGATGACAACGTTCCGCTTCATCCAGGTAGGGGGTAGCCACCACCACCGTGACCCCAGTGGAAGCGACGGTGGCCAGCAAATCCCAAAACTCTCGCCGCGATACGGGATCAACGCCCGTCGTCGGTTCATCTAATAACAGCACGGCTGGATTGGCTACGAGAGCGCAACAGAGGGCCAGCTTTTGCTTCATGCCGCCAGATAGGTTGCTGGCCAGGCGATCGCCAAAGGCATCTAAGCCCACCTGTTTGAGGAGATGGGGGACGCGTTCGATCCAGCGTGCGGCCGGCACCCGCCGCAGTCCAGCACTGTAGCGCAGATTTTCCATCACCGTTAGATCGGGGTAGAGGGAAAATTTCTGGGTCACGTAACCGACGTTGAGCTGGGCTTGCCTGGGCGGTTTGCCCAACAGACTGACCTGGCCGGCGGTAGCCTCCATCACCCCTGCCAGAATCTGAAAGGTGGTGGTTTTCCCAGCTCCATCGGGGCCGATTAAGCCAAAAATTTCTCCTGATTGAACGGTGAAGTCTATACCCTGAAGAGCTTTGAGGGATCCGTAGGATTTATGCAATCCCTGGACAGCGATCGCTGATGTGGTTCCAAGGGGTGCTGGCGAGGTTGGCGGCAAGGGTGCTGGCATCACTCCTCCTCAGACAGCACAATCTCACCATCCGCTGGCATTCCTGGTTTAGCAAAGCCATCGGGATTGTCGATGCCCAGCCTCAGACCAAACACCTGGGTGACCCGGTCGTCGCGGAAGTAAATATTTTCTGGCGTGAAGGATGCTTCAGTATCAACAGCGATCACCGTTGCCGCCAGCGGTTGATTGGGATCCGAGTCGAGAAACACCTGGGCGGCTTGCCCCACGCGCACATTGCCCACCTCACCCTGGGGAATGTAGCCTCGCAGATACACATCATCAAGGTTAATCACCGTCGCCACGGTTGCCCCAGCTCCAATCACCTCCCCCGGCTCCACCATGCGGTTGAGCACCACGCCATCAATGGGACTGACAATGGCTAAATTCGCCAACCGCGCCGCCACTTCCTGCTCTAGAGCGATCGCTCTCTCAACCTCCGCTTGGGCCGCCCTCCATTGAGACTGGGCTTGCTCAAGCTGGCGCTGCAGGCGGGTGAGCTGGGCTGAACGAATGTCGGGGTTAAACTGGGTGGTTTGGGCTTGAACCAGGCCACCTTGGGCCGCACTAACCTGTCGTTCCGCCGCAAGCAGGGTGGCCTGGCTGGCGGCCAGATTACTTTGGGCTGTTTCAAAACGGGTTTGCGCAACGTCAAGATCCTGCTGGGGCACTGCCCCATCGGCCAAGAGCGACTGCAGGCGATCGCGCTCCACTTCCGCTAAGTGCAATTCCGATACAGCCCGCTGTACCTGGGCTTGGGCTTGGGCAAGCTGGGCCTCGGCGGTGGCTACCGTGGCCTCTGCCTGGCTGACCCGCCCCACCGTGTCCCCTTCTGATTGCTGTAACGTCAATTCTGCTTCGGCAAGTTGGCTTTGCACCACGGCTATCTGGCTCTCAGCTTGGATCACCTGCTGCCTTGCCACCAAGGTGGCTGCCTGAGCCGCTTGATACGTCGCCTGCAGCTCTCCATCATCGAGGCGAGCAATCACTTGGCCTGCCTGAACGCGATCGCCCTCCCGCACCGCCACAGACTCGACCCGTCCACCAGTTTTCGCCCCCAGGTCGATATCGTACCCTTCAATGCGTCCGCTCAGGGTCAACCCAGCCTCTTTAGGCTGAAATAGCCATGTCTTTACTCCCCATCCGGCTGCTACTGCTATGAGGAGCAGGGGGATGATCAGTCGTAAGAGCGATCGCTTCGGTGGGTCAGTTTGAACCGTCTGCCCTGCTGGACTGGACGTTGGACTAGATGAAGGATTGGATGGAGCAACCTGAGTCATAACAAAGCCTAGAGAGAAGACATACCAAGGTTGAACAGAATATGGGTCAGTCAACGTCATCATCGCTGAATGCTCAAACCCTGATGAGACGAGGGTTGAGCGAAGCCAAAACCCGGCAAC
>DATNRH010001025.1 GCA_036703605.1 Candidatus Obscuribacterales bacterium
AGGTTACTGATGACGACACGCATCAGGGTTGCATCAGCAGAAACAAGCACGTCTGGAGCTACCACAACGTCAACCTGTCGGTTTGGTTCAGACACCTGCAGCTCACTCACCTGTTCTAACACTAAAGTACTCAAGTTGACCGTAACATAGTGCATCTCTGATCGAGAAACCCGAGATAACCGCAGCAGGTCATCAATCAGCATGCCCATACGTTGAATATTACGGCGGATGCGATCAAAATAGTCTCGCCCTTGATCATCTAAATACTCCCCATAGTCTTCGATTAACGCTCGACTGAAGCCATCAATGGCACGTAGGGGCGATCGCAAATCGTGGGATACGGAATAGGCAAAGGCTTCAAGTTCTTGATTGGAGGCTGCTAGTTGAGCGGTTGTTTGCTGCAACGTCAGCTCAGCCTGCTTGCGATCGGTAATGTCCAAGATCGTACCCACCAACTGCACAAGCTGTCCTGTGCTATCAAAAACCGGTTCTCCTCTGGCTTGAATATAGACCAAGGTGCCATCTGGGCGATAGGCTCGGCATTCTAAATCGTAGGGCTGTCCTGTTTCAAGACCGCGCTGAACGGTTTGGTTATGATAGAGCTGATCCTCAGGATGATAAAGCCTCTGTAATTCATCAAAGGTTGGCATACCCGCCGCTGGATCTCGGCCAAAAATCCGAAATACTTCGTCCGACCAGTAGATCGCCTCTGTTTTGATATCAAACTCCCAACTGCCTAGTTTAGCAATGCGTTGAGCAGCTTGTAGGTGGGCATCACTCTTGCGTAACCGTTCTTCTACCTGCTGACGTTTTGTAATATCACGGGCAGCACAGTAGAGTAGATCATCGTAGGGTTGGGCGTACCATTCTAGATAACGATAGCTACCATCTTTGCAGTGATAGCGATTTACCAGGCCACGCACCATCTTTTGCTGCTTGAGGTCAGCGAGCGCTTGACGTGTTATCTCCAAATCATCTGGATGCAAGAAATCTAGATAGGATCGTCCCTCTAGCTCATCGACACTGTAGCCCAGAACCGCCTCCCAGATCTGATTCATCCGACGGAACGTTCCACCACTATCTGCAATACAGAGTAAATCTAGGGCAACGCTAAAAAAACGCTCTAGTTCTTCCTTATTTTTCTGAAGTTGCTCCTCAGTCAACTTACGTTGAGTAATATTGACATGGCAGCCAAGCATCCGGCGAGGTGTTGTTGGATTACTCCATTCAATAATCTGTCCTGAGCAAAAAATCCACACTGTGGAGCCATCTTTGTGACGATAGCGCACTTCAACCTGAAAAGGAATCTCTCCTTGGCTTTCAAGATGACGCTGAAAGGCTTCAAGAACCATGGGTAGATCATCAGGAACGATGACGGTCTTCCAACTCTCGGCAGCCGTCAGTTCATGGGCTTCATAGCCCAACATCTTTTTGCAGCCCCGACTCCAATATTCCTGGTTATTCACCAGATCCCAGTCCCAATAGCCGGCTAAAACGGTGTCGAGAATATGTTCAAGAAGCGCCAAATTATAGCGAAGGTATTCAGGCTCTTGGAGATCTGCAGTCTGGGTTAGGGGAACTGAGATCGATTGGGGTGTAAGTTTCAGGGCAGCTTGGAGGGTGTCATGGGTGATCACGCCGATCGCCTGTCCGGCATCATCCACCACCCAGACATGGCGATTGCCTGACTGCTGAAGCTGGGTTTCGGCGACGGTTAAATCCGTCAAGTCTGAGTAGCGCAACCATTGAGGTTCTGTGATCACGTCGCGGATCAATAGGGTTCTCAAGGCGGAGGGCTGAGTAGCCACGAGGTGAACCACATCGCGGTCGCTAAAGCTACCGAGTAATTGCCCATGGTCAACAACCAGCAAACAGCTTGCCCGCGCATCTTGGTATAGTCTGTCTTGACCATCGATAGGCGGCTGGGATAACGCCGCACTCATGATCGCGATCGCCTCCTGAACGGTAGCGTCAGCAGCGATCGTAATCGGTGGAGAAGCGATCGCTGCTTCACGTTGGGCAGCGGTGAACGTAGCTAAAGGAGTAGGCATAGAAGCTTGAGAAAGGGGTCTAGCCTGAATGGCTTATTTAGAGTTAAGGCCAATCAGTCTCCCAGAGACTAGCAAAATTCTTGCTTCGTGCAATCCCGGAGATTGCTAGTTTTGCTCACAAATTATCACCCCATCTAGGTAGCATCTACAGCTTCCTGATGAATCCTAGGCTTTATCTCGACTCTTGACGTACTCCAACTGTGCTGACCGACCGGGCTCGCCGTTGCCGAGTTTGGATGGTTTTCAGCCATTGCTGCACCTGCGACACATTGGGATCACGCCGACCGTAGCGCCATTGCACATAGGCATCGGAAATCGCTTGAATTGCCGTGGCTCGGGGCTCAGGGTGATGGGCTTGGGCCATCCGGGCATATTCCAGTGGCGTTTGGGCCGGTGGCTTAGGAAAGCCTTGCTCTGCCAAGACCTGTAGCATTTGTTGATAGATAGCTTCCATAGGTGGCAGGCCGCGCACCCATTGCCGATAGCGCCAGGAGCGGAGCCCCGACCAGCCCAGCCAGCCCAAAAAGCCGAGACCGGTGAGGATGACCAGAGCCAGCAGCGTTCCTGCCCAGCCTCGGCTAAAGAGATCGGCGAAGAAACCGATGATGCGGTTGAAAAAGTTGGCGATCGCATCCATCACTGTATTGATGAAGCCGGTTACCGGCGACGGCAGCCAGCCGGCGACCCACTGCCAAAGCTGTTGCAGGACACTGAAGGTTTCTGTTTGTTCTACCGAGGGAGGCAGCAGCTCATAGCCGGGAATGGGGTTGAAGCCAAACCAGCCATATTCGGTGTAGATTTCGGTGATCGCATGGGCATCGGTATTGCGCACCACATAAAACCCGGTGAAGGGATTAAATTCACCCGGATTGAACCCCACCGTCAGCCGAGCCGGTACATCAATCGACCGCAGCATCAGCGTCAGCACCGTGGAGAAGTGATCGGGATAGCCACCGCCATACTTAAACAAGAAAGCTTCGGCTAGATCTTCACCCTCCTCTAAAAAGGGTAAATCCGGCTGGATCGTATAGTTTTGCTTAAGGTATTGGGATAGATAGAGGGCCTGCTCATAGGGCGCGGTGATCGGTGAGGGAGCACTATCTAGGATGCCCTGGGTATAGTCGCGAAGCTCGGGGGCGATCGCTTCCGGTACCTCAAAATAATAATTGCGAATGCGGTTAGGATAGTCCGTGGAGGCTTGCTGCAGACGCGTGCGATCGCGATAGGGTACGTCTGAGACCACCGTATAGGTTAATCCTTCACCCAAGCCCACCGGCGATCGCAGGCTGTTCTCCGCATCCACCGCAATTTCCCGCGTGGGAAAATAGACATGGCGAGGGGAATACATCGTGGGAATCAAGTTGGGCAGTTCGCTCACCACTGTGTAGGACTGCACCACCTCCCGACTTGTAGCAGAGGTCAGGGCCCTGAAGGTCGGCGGCATGATAAACCGATAGCTCCACGACGGTCGCCGCAGAATTTGGATATCTGCTTCGTCATTGCGAGACACCTCCCAGCCCTGGCCGGTGTTGTGGTCAAACGACAACACTCGCCAAAAACCCGGCGCTTGCGATCGCACTCGCATCACCACTTGGCTCTCTAGGCTACCCCGCAAATTTTGGTTCATGCGGGTATTAAACCCGTAGTAGAAATCACTATCCAGTTCGCCAGGACCATCCAAATTGTCACCACTGCCGGCTCCCGTGCCATCACCGCCGACCCCCTCGCGCACATAGCCGGGGTT
>DATNRH010001026.1 GCA_036703605.1 Candidatus Obscuribacterales bacterium
TGGCGCAGCGCCAGGTATCCAGCCCGGATGCAGAGATCAGCCTCAAAATCTTGAGGGATGTCCAGCGTTGAACGGGAAAGAGCGGCTGCGTCCAGGACAGTCCCTGCGGCGGTGATCCAGGAATTTTCCGGCTGTGGAGCACGGAAGAAAACTAAAGCTGGCAGCGAGGAATGGCTCTCCTGAAGGTCAGCGAACCAGGTCTCCCAGGCACGCCATTGGTCCGATAGGCGATCGATCCCATGAATGCGGTTAAAGCGCAAGAGCATTTCGACCGCCGAGGGAGGTGTTCCGGCTCGTACCTCTAACAGGGAGACGGCCGCTGCCCGTCTCTGAAAAGCGGAGTACATACTTGGAAGGTAAGCAATCAGTAACGCGATCAGCAGCAGACCGAGAGTAGCTTCTGAAAACACTAAGTTGAGCTGCCAGAAATCAGTCGCTTTCGCAAATCCTAGCGTCAGCAGGGAAGAACCACTGAGCAGGAAAGCTTCATACCAGGTGGGCACACCCAGTGCCCAATACATGCCCGCATATCCAAGCGTGACCAGTATCAACCAGACCGGTAACAGGGTGAGCAAGGCGATCGGGGCGTAGTAAGCCATGATTTGATCGCGTGCCTGGAATGAAACCACCGACCGCAAGCGTAAATCAAAAATCCAGCGCACGAGCCGGAAAACCGAGCCGTAGATCTTATCCGGCGCAGCCCGTGGCAGGACCAGGGTTCTCACAGCTGAGAGCAGGGTAAAGCCTACCAGCATTGCCCCCAGGATGAAGATGATCACACGCAGGAGAAAGAACATTTGGATTAGCTGTTAAGTGATTTTGGAGTATTACTCAAATTTATATTCCCAAGGATGATTGCTGATTATATCAATCCTTCCTGGCTTGAAATCAATCAACGATCAATACCGCAGATCCCTGCAGCCTGCCCTCTCGTATATCGTCCAGGGCTTGGCTGGCTGCTTCTAATGTGTAGGTTTGGATCTGAGTTTCCACAGGCACCCGGGGAGCGACAGCCAGGAAATCCTCCCCATCTTTGCGGGTCAGGTTGGCCACGGAGCGGATCGTGCGTTCCTCCCAAAGCAAACGATAGGGAAAGGAGGGGATATCGCTCATGTGGATGCCACCGCTGACTACTGTACC
>DATNRH010001027.1 GCA_036703605.1 Candidatus Obscuribacterales bacterium
TCCCGATCCCCCGCATCTCCTCAGCGATTTTTTCCAAAACAGCACCATTATGAGCAGTTTGCGCGGGTTGGGTAAGCCAGCAGCTAAGGTCGGTGAACCGGTCAAAGATCCGGGGTAGCCTAGGTGACGTGATCTGACGTGAGTCAACGCTGTTCTTCTCGATCCGGTGATGCGGCGATGTCTTGGGTCAGATCACTCAGGGTATCCAGACGAAACGTCTGAATCAACTCGGTGAGGGCGATCGCTAACCTCTGCTGCCCTGCGGGTATATCTTGCACGAGCTGCAGGGCTAGAACATCGTCCCCACTGATGGCGGCAGCATGGAGGCGATCGATCCAGGCTTGGGGCATGATCCGCAGATCATCGGCTGTTACCTGCTGGGAGGTGGTTGAATAGACGTTGTCTTGACTGGATGCGCGTTGATTAGCATAGAGATAGACCACGCCCAAATGGTGGGCGATCGCCTCCCAGATCTCAGCTTCTCGAAACGGCTTGCGGATAAAGTCATCACAGCCGATGCCCAAAATCTTCTCTCGATCTTGGGCCAGGGCGCTAGCTGTGAGGGCAATAATAATGGTGTCTTTTCCCTCAGGCGTAGACTTGATCAGGCGCGTCGCTTCATAACCATCCATGATCGGCATGCGCATGTCCATCCAAATCAGATGAGGGGCGTAGATTTGCCATTGGGCGATCGCTGCCTGGCCGTGATGGGCTTCCATAACCTCAAACCCAATGGGTTCTAGCAAGGCCCGCAGAAGTAGACGATTTTCAGGGACTTCATCCACAATCAACATGCGGTAGCGGGGTTGGTTCGGCGCTAGTCCCACCACTTGGCGCGGTGGCTGGGTGGATTGGATATCAGCTGCGGTAGCCCGCTGGATAGGAATACAAAACTGGAATTGACTGCCCTGACCCACAACGCTGTGGACTTGGATCGTTCCTCCCATCAACTGCACAAAGGTTTGGCTAATAGCAAGACCAAGCCCCGTACCTTGATGCGATCGCCGTCCCGCTGTAGTTTGCACAAAAGGATCAAACAGGCGCGCCACATCCTCCTCGGCAATCCCTGGGCCCGTGTCGCTGATGGTGAACTGGAGGAACACATGATGCTCTGGAAGAGTGTCTGAGAGAGTGGGGGTTTCCTGGGGAATCACCTCAAGGGTCACGGAGCCGCGATCGGTAAACTTAATGGCGTTGCCTAGGAGATTAATGAGCACTTGCCGCAGTTTCTGTTCATCCCCGATTAGATAATAAGGTATTGAGGTATGATTCTGAAAGGTAAGCAACAAACCCTTAGACTTAGCTCGCAGTCTTAACATGCCCTCTAGAGTTTTCAAAAGGGCAGCGAGATCAAAGGTGGCTAGATCTAGGGTCGTCTGTCCCGCCTCAATTTTTGACATATCTAAAATGTCATTGATTAAGGCCAGCAGATGTTCTCCACTGCGGCTGATGATGGTTAATTCTGGCGCAGCAGCGGCATAGGCAGCATTCCGCTGCATTAACTGAGTAAACCCAAGAATAGCATTTAGGGGCGTTCGTAACTCATGGCTCATGTTAGCTAAGAATGTACTTTTCGCCTTGTTGGCTGACTCGGCGGCTGTTTTAGCTTCCTGAAGAATAGCTTCTACCTGCTTAAGTTCTGTAATATCACTGAGAACACAGAGTACACAAGGTTCTCGATTCAATTCAATCACTTCAGCGGAGAATAAGACAGTGCGTAGGATGCCAGACTTAATCCGATACTGAATCTCCATATTACGAACTGTACCTTGATCTTCAATGCAGCAAATGGCATTCTCTAAATCATCGGGACAAGCCCAGAGATTGAGCTCAATCCCAGTTTTACCTAAAACTTCCTCACGGGTATAGCCACTGAGTGTCAGAAAACTATCATTAACATCCAAAATCTGCTCCGATGCATAGGCGACGATCGCCAGTGGCTCGGGCGATAGCCGAAAGGCTTTTGAAAATTTTTCCTCAGATTCCTGTAGGGCTTGAGTGCGCTCAGCAATCTTTTCTTCTAAATCCTGCTGCGCCTGCTTCAGTTGCGATCGCATTTCGTCAAATGCTTGGGCTAAAACCCCAATTTCATCCGTCCGTTGGGTATCGACTTCTTGGCTCCAGTCTCCTTGGGATAGTGCCGTTGCAGCCCGTACAAGCTGGGAAACCGGTGCTACCAACCAGCGGCTGGTGCGAATACCGATCATGATCGCAATCACAAGTGCTAAGAGACAAAAAAGTACAATGGTGCGGTTATTGTCCAGCATGACTTGAGTGAAATCTGACTGGGGCACCACAATAATCACCCGCCAGTCTAATCCTCTGCTGTCTTGAAATGGATGAACCTGTACAGATAAGGTCTGATTATTGATGCGAGGTGTAAGGGTTGAGCTATGGCGAATGGTGGAAAATTCACCCAGTTCTGACTCAATGTAGCGAGCGACCTCACGGGTTATGGGATCAGAACTAGCGATCGCTTCTAGCCGCTCCGTATCTGATGCTTCTACACCGGATGCCATGGAGCTAGCAATCAACCGTCCTTGCCGATCTACAATGAACGCCTGACCCGTTTTACCAATTGTCAAATCAGATAAGAAGTCACTGATCTGGTCTAGGCTCAGAGTTGCAGTCACAACCCCCACAAAGTTACCCTCTTGATCGTAGATCCGCTCTGACGCTGATAGCAGCAACTCTCTCGTATCGTAGGCAAAAAATGGTTCAGCCCAGAAGGATCCTCCAGCACCTAAAGCAACGCGATACCAGCTACGTTCCCTAGGATCAAAGTCTAGGAGGGGCTGAAGTTCTTGTAAGCGATCGCCTGTAGGAGTAATCTGCCAAAGTCTAGTTTGTCTGCCTATCTCTTGATCAATGATACCTAGAGTTAGCCCTGAGCCTTGGCGATCGCCAATACCGAGATAATTACCGTTTCGCAGCGCTACAGCTATAAAAATGAGATCGTTAAATTGACGACGGCGCTCCAACAGATAGGACTCAATAGCTGATAAGTCGTCTAAATCAATCAATTCCTGAGACAGAATATCAGCATTGATGCGGTTGACTGTATGGGGAACGGATAAATAATTCTCCAGCTTTCCCTGAACCTGCTCGTTGATTTCTCCTAATAGATCCTGTACTAGGCTATCAACAACTTGCTGACCATTGTAGAAATATAAATATCCAGTAATGCCCACCGCCGCAACGATTTGTGCCACAAATGGAACGATAAGAACAATCCGCAGGGATGGACGCCTACATCGTTGACAAAATTGATTAAACATTCGACGCACTGGAGTAATCATGCCGAATTTAGACGATGTACTATTGGATAATGCCCAAGCAGCCCTTTGTCTAGAAGTAACATCTAGAGGTCGTTCCCCACGCCCATGTAAGAATGCTGAGCTGCCAGCAACTAGGTTAGAACGTGGCAAAACTGCCGTAGATTCTAGATTGGAGTTATTCTAACACCGGAACTCTCAATAACAGGTAGTCTTATTCATGGATGCATCCAGTCTCCTAGACGTTGACCAAAGCATGATGCGGCGCTGCATAGACCTGGCCCAGTCTGCCGCCGGACGCACAGCTCCCAATCCCTTAGTGGGTGCGGTGGTGGTGCGCGATCGCCACATTGTCGGGGAAGGTTTTCATCCCCAGGCTGGCCAGCCCCACGCAGAAGTATTTGCCTTGCGGGCAGCCGGCGATCGCGCCCAAGGTGCCACGGTCTACGTCAATCTAGAACCCTGTAACCATTACGGACGCACGCCCCCCTGCACCGAAGCCTTGATCAACGCACAGGTGGCGCGGGTGGTGGTGGGGATGGTAGATCCTAATCCTAAAGTGGCGGGAACTGGAATCGCTCGGCTGCAGCAGGCGGGAATTGCCGTAACGGTGGGCGTAGAAGAGGCGGCTTGTCAAACCCTTAATGAGGCGTTTGTGCATCGTATCTTGCACCATCGTCCCTTTGGCATCTTGAAATATGCTATGACCCTGGATGGCAAAATTGCCGCAACGGGCGGTCATAGCGCCTGGGTGACCGGTTCCGCAGCCCGCACCCACGTCCATCAACTGCGATCGCGTTGTGATGCGGTGATTGTGGGCGGCCATACGGTACGGCAAGATAATCCTCGGTTAACCAGCCACGGTCAGAGCGATCGCAATCCTCTGCGGGTGGTGCTCAGCCGTTCCATGGCATTACCCATGGAAGCCCATCTTTGGCATACAGATCAGGCGGCCACCTTAGTGATCACAGAAACGGGGCAAGCCCCTGACCGGCAA
>DATNRH010001028.1 GCA_036703605.1 Candidatus Obscuribacterales bacterium
GATTGGATCCCTAGGGGCAGCGATCGCAGCAGGGTGAGCGCCTCATCGGCCGACAGCCACAGGCCGCTAATCTGCCAGGGTTGAAGGGTGAACTCCGAAGCGCTTGGCTCAGCCGCATCCCCAGGCACCGCCACGGAAAAGCGCGGTATCGTTTTGCCATCCTGCTCCAGGGTGGGCAAGCTCACGGGCAGCGATCGCCATCGGGGAGCCCAGGCATCGACCCAGTTGTCCAGGGAGTCTGCCTCGTCACGCTTGGATCCCGCGGATACCGTCGCCAAGGGGAACTGGGGCATCGCCCACTGGATGGAGTGCTCCTGGTGCAACTGCTGCAAAAACTGCATCAGATCTGCCAACGCCATGCCATAGGGATGGGCGCGATCGCTGCCCACCTCCGCTAGGGCATCCAGCGGCTGCCAGGCCTCACCCCAGACCACAAAGCCAGGCTCAGTCTCCGGAGGTTGATGGTCGGTCGAGGTGCCCTCTGGAGCGTCGAACAACGCCGAATTCTGGGGCAATGCCAGCCAGCTACCATGTAAGATTGCCATGCGAACCGTAGAACCATAAGTTGACGTGGGAGACGGGATGGCTGATGGTCAACGCAGACCAGCGCCCTGAACCATTCCAGCAAACCAAAACGACCTAAGCGACTACGTCATCAGCAAATCTCGGGAAGCAGGAGCCCGCTGCTCTCAATCCCCCCATCCCTCCATGATGTCAAGCATCGCCGGATACGTTTGGCTCATTCTACCAAGATCCGGTGATGGCCATGGAAAATCGATACAACTGGCCAAGGAACACTGGTGATCCGAGGCTAGGGTTTAGCCTGAACGTGCCGCGTGAAGAGGGATCGCAGCAATGCGCGTTGAGAGCCATCCTAGAGTTATTCAAAGCTCAAAAAACAAGAGAATAGTTAAGCTTAGCGGAAAGCGATCGCAGTTTCAAGATCGATGTTACGATTGCCACAGAAGAACAACAGAACTCAAGAAGAAATAAAGGTACAGCATTTCATGCGAGAGGAAATTGATAAGTTAATATCCATCGACGGTCGGGATATTAGACTTAAGATGGGGTTGCTAGCACCCCAAGCCGGCGGTTCCGTTTTGGTCGAGTCAGAACAAACCTCCGTCCTAGTCACGGCAACCCGCTCCTCAGGCCGTGAAGGAATCGACTTTTTGCCCCTCCTGGTGGATTACGAAGAAAGGCTTTATGCCGCTGGGCGCATCCCTGGCGGTTTTCTGCGTCGTGAGGGTCGCCCACCGGAAAAAGCAACGTTGATTTGCCGCTTGATCGATCGTCCCATGCGGCCGCTCTTTCCCCAGTGGCTCCGGGATGACATCCAGGTGGTAGCCACCACGCTATCCATGGATGAACGGGTTCCCCCCGATGTCTTGGCGGTGACGGCGGCATCCTTAGCCACTCTGATTGCACAAATTCCCTTCAATGGGCCGATGGCTGCCGTGCGGGTCGGGCTAGTCGGCGATGATTTTATTATTAATCCCACCTATCAAGAAATTGAGATGGGAGATCTCGATTTGGTGGTCGCCGGATCCCCCGATGGCGTGATTATGGTGGAAGCTGGGGCAAACCAACTGCCTGAGCAAGACATCATTGAAGCCATCGACTTCGGCTATGAAGTGGTGCGCGATTTGATCCAGGCCCAGCTCGACATCATCAAAGAATTGGGTATCGAGGTGGTCACCCTCGCAGAACCAGTTGCCGATGAAACCTTAGCAACCTTCGTTAGTGAGCAGTCTGCCGCCGCCATCAAGACCATCTTGGCGCACTTCGAGTATGACAAGAGCGCTCGGGATGCCGCCTTGGATGAAGTGAAGGACAAGGTGGCCCAAGCCATTAGCGAACTCCCCGAGGATCATCCGATCCAGGTGGCGATCG
>DATNRH010001029.1 GCA_036703605.1 Candidatus Obscuribacterales bacterium
CCAGTTCATCGAGGAGGAGAAAGGGGTCAAATTCGGAAAAGCTACTCTTGGGAAAGGGACGACGCACCAGGAAGCCTGCTCCTTCAAGCGTTTCTACACTATTGATGATGCCAGCAATGGTTCGGAGCGTTTGCGTTTGCGTTGTCATACAAGTGCCTCCAGGCAGACAGTTTATAAGATGTATCCTATATATGACTAATCATATAGTAGCATAGAAGGATATAAATTCTATGGGTAGGGCTTGTCCTCCCTGTTCGTTCGGTAAACCACCTATGTCTCTTGCCCATGTAATCCTGGGTCTGCTCCAGCAACAGGAGCGAACCGGCTACGACCTCAAAACCGATTGCTTTGACGATTGCATTTCTCATCTGTGGCCAGCCGATCAGGCCCAGATTTATCGGACGTTAGACAAACTGGAGTCCCAGGCGTGGATTACCTGTACCGTTGAGATTCAGCACGATCGCCCTAACCGCAAGGTTTACCAAATTACCCAAGCAGGCGAAGCAGCGTTAACCCACTGGCTTCAGACACATCATCCGTTGCCCGTGTTGCGAGAGCCGTTGCTGGTGCAACTCTATTTTGCGGCTCAGTTGCCTAACGAAGCGATCATGCACCTGCTAGAGCAGGAACTGGAAGCACGGCAAGAAAAGCTAGCCCAGTGTGAGGCGATCGAGGCTTCCTCGTTGAGTCACCCGACTGTATCGCGTGAACAAAACCTGCATCAACTGGTTTTGGACTTAGTGAAGCAACGGGAACAGACGTATTTAGATGGGTTGGAAAAGGCGATACGTGCTGTGCACAGGCTGCGCGATCGCAACGATCCGTAGCCAAATCTTAGCCCGCTTGTTGGGGCGTTACAGATACTCTGATCGGGAAGGCAGGACGAGGAATGATAACCAACTCCTTGCCTTCCCTTATTTTACTTTGTGCGTGTTGTAACTAGATGCTTTTACACATGTGCCATTTGTCGATCGAGCTTGGTTTCTAGTCCATCTTGTTGCACGGATTGAGCTTTGTCATAGCTCTCCATCAGGGCGCGGTAAGGCGGCACGATGTGGTCAACCATGACAGCGGCAAACTCC
>DATNRH010001030.1 GCA_036703605.1 Candidatus Obscuribacterales bacterium
CAACGGGCTCTAGTTGACCTACGTCAGGCTAAGGCCGAGCTTGAGCAGCGGGTGGACGAGCGCACCACCGAGCTGCGCCGGCTCAACGATGATTTGCAGCAGAGTGAATTAACCCTGCGCAGCTTTTTTGATAGTGCCGTCATGCCCATGGGCATTGTCGAACTGCACGGTAACGATATTGTGCACCTGTCTGACAATGGGGCCGCCGCCGAGTTTTTTGGCACCACTCCCCAGGCCATGCAACATCGGTTGGCTAGCGACCTGGGGATACCGGTAGCCACCATCGAGCGCTGGATCGCCTACTACCGCGAGGCCGAGCGCACCCAGGCCCCGGTGCGGTTTGAATATTGCCACGACGATCCAAAGGGCGCGCGCTGGCTGTCGGGGAGTGTATGCCCAATTGCGGTAAGCTCCAGCGGGCGATCGCAGTTTTCGTACATTGTCGAAGACATTACCGATCGCAAGCAGGCCGAAGCGACCCTGGCCCGCCGCGAAGAACAACTGCGGCTCACCATTGACTTTACCCACATTGGCACCTGGGACTGGGATCTTCGTCAGGATACCGTGATCTGGAATGACAACCACTTTAAGCTGCTGGGCCTCGACCCTCCCACCACTGCCGATCCCTACCAAAGCTGGCGCAGCGCCATTCACCCCGATGATTTAGCTCGCGTGGAGCAGGCTCTGCAAGATGCTCTACACCAGCACACCGATTACGAAACCGAGTACCGGGTGTTTCACCCCGACGGTACCCTGCGGTGGCTGGTGGGCCGAGGGCGCGGCCTGTATGACGCAGACCAACAGCCGATTCGTATGTTAGGGGTGATTATTGACATTAGCGATCGCAAACAAGCCGAGCAAATTCAAGAATTTCAGGCGGTAATTACCCGCAACATGGCCGAAGGTATTTGCGTGGTCAGGGCCGACAATGGCATCATTGCCTACGCCAACCGCAAGTTTGAGCAAATGTTTGGCTACGAACCCGGTGAGCTAGATGGGCAACATGTGTCGATCGTCAATTATGATACCGCTACCGTCAGTGCTGAAGCCGTCAACCAGGCCATTCGCCGGGCAGTTTTAGACAACCAGGAGGCCACCTACGAGGTGTACAACGTCAAAAAAGACGGCACGCCGTTTTGGTGCAGCGCCACAACCTCAGTCTTTGCCCATCCGGAGTATGGTGTAGTGCTGGTGGCCGTGCAGCAAGACATTAGCGATCGCAAAGAGTCTGAGGCCAAGCTCCAGGCCTCGCTTAAAGAAAAAGAGCTGCTGCTCAAAGAGATTTATCACCGCGTCAAAAATAATCTCCAAGTGATCTACAGCCTGCTCAACCTCCAGTCTCGCAACGTGTCTGACCCGGCGGCTCTATCGGTACTGCGCGATAGCCAAAGCCGGATCAGGGCCATGGCCCTGGTACATGAAAAGCTTTACAAATCCCCAGACCTAGCCCGCATCGATCTGGCCGACTACATCCAAAGTCTGGCCTACAGCCTGCTCGAAACCTATCGCACTGGCGGCCACCACATCACCCTACGGCTAGAGATTGAACCCTATAGTTTAGACATTGAAACCGCCCTGCCCTGCGGCCTCATGCTCACCGAGCTGATGTCCAATTCGCTTAAGTACGCCTTTCCTGGCGGGAGATCTGGCGAAATTGCCATCCTCTTATCGGTGAGCCCCGACCACCAAATTTCTCTGCGGGTACAAGACAACGGGGTGGGCCTACCCGACGACTTTGATTTGCAGCATATGTCGTCTTTGGGGCTGAGTCTGGTGCAAAATCTGTCTAAACAGATTAAAGGGAGCGTCGTCGTTTTGCCCCAACCCGTCGGCTCTGCCTTTCACATCACTTTTCCTGTGTAGGTTCCTATGGAAAAAAAGATCATTCTGGTCGTAGAAGATGAGGTTGTAATCGCCATGGATCTCCAGGCGACCCTGATTGAGCTAGGCTACGGTGTACCTGAGATTGTCACCTCGGGCAAGGCGGCTATTCAAACCGCCCTGGCGCTGCGCCCCGATCTGATCTTGATGGATATTCACCTGAATGAGTCTCTAGACGGCATTGATGCTGCTACTGAAATCACTAAAACCCTGGATATTCCAATTATTTATTTGACCGCCTACGCCGATGAAGAAACCCTTAAACGGGCCAGCCTTACCACCCCCTTCGGCTACATTCTCAAACCCTTTGAGGCCCGAGAGCTGAGCGCCAATATTGAAATTGCCATCTATAAACACCAGCTCGATCAAACCATTAAAGACAATCGCCGCTGGCTGCTCGCCGTGCTCAACAGCATCAGCGAAGGTGTCGCTGCCAGCGACACCAAAGGCCTGATTAAGTTTATCAACCCGGTGGCCGAGGCTCTCACCGGCTGGTCGCAAGCCGAGGCCGTGGGGCGATCGCCCGCCGAGGTGTTTCATTTTATTGACGAGGTCACCCGCAAGCTGATCGAAAACCCGCTGCTAAAATCCCTAGAGGAAGATAGGGTCGTATCCCGACAAGAGCTTGTGCTGCTGCGCGCTAAAACGGGAGCCGAAACCCCCGTCGTAGACAGTACCGCCCCCATCTACAACGACCGAGGCCGGGCTGAGGGTGCAGTTATGGTGGTGCGCGACAGCACCGAACAGCGCCGCATGGAAGCGCATCTTGCGCACATCGCTCTACACGATGACCTCACCCAGTTGCCCAACCGCACCCTGTTTTTAGACCGTCTGCAGCAGGCGATCGATCGACACCAGCGATCGCCTGCTGTTAGCTTCGTGGTCATGCTGCTCGATCTCGATCGCTTCAAAACCATCAACGACACCCTTGGGCACCTGCTCGGCGATCAGCTCCTGATCGACGTGGCCCAACGATTACAGACCTGTCTGCGCGCTATGGATACC
>DATNRH010001031.1 GCA_036703605.1 Candidatus Obscuribacterales bacterium
TGGAGGGGTGTAGGGGAGATCAAGTTCTTCAATCATGGCAGTGGCATCTTGATCGATGTATTTCAAGTGAGTAGTGAAACGTTCATGGTTCGCCAGCATAGCTTGCCGCCGTTGGGCCAGCTTGGGGCCACCTAGCAGTAAGGCCATCTCAGGGATAAAGATTGTATAACGGAAACTGGGGCGAGTGAAGATAGTTGTAGTTTTGGGGCTGTACATGTTGTTAAAGATGGGTTTCAATTTGCGGAGCTGGTCGGTTTGACAGAGGAGTTCAACACATTTGCGGGGGCGGTTATGGAGCCAAGAGGATCGGTCAGTTTTCCCTGGGGAGGGTCGGAGTTCAGGGATAGCAGAGATTCTGGCACCAACTTGGAAGTTATCGTTGGGGTACTTCTTGGACAAGTGATCCATGATTTCTTGGGAGATTTGCCTGGGATTGGAAAAATCTCCAGTGAAGATCAGGCGGCCGATTGTGGATGAGTGGGCTGCGCCTTGTACAGGGGACAGATAGGCCCCGATGCCCTCCTCTTGTAGGATTGCATTGAGGGGTTGTCCAGCGCGGGTTTCCATCTGTTCTGGATGGGCATGGTTGAAGCCGAGGCATACATTTGTCCAGATAGCCTGGAGTTTGTCTTGTTTCTTGGGTTGGCCGATTCGGTAGCAGAAGGTATTGAGGAGGTCAGCATTCTTTCCAGTGGGGGCGCTAGATATATTGACAATGGGGCCAACAGTAGAGGCAGGATCCCAAGGAAGGAGGACCACAGAAGCATCTATCTCTTGGTGAATCAGGCGGAAGAAGGTCTGTATTTTCTTGGCTACTCAAACCTGGGAGTTGGTTGGGGCCTTGTCATAAGTCAAGCGGAACATGAAGCGAGCTTGTTTGGTCCTGATGCCTTTGTCCACTGCCACTGAAGCTTGTTTGAGGGCTGCCTTCTTGTAGGGGTTGGAAGCAGGAGCAGGAGTTGCCTCTGGCTGAGGAGCCGGTGGATTGGGTTGGGCCACCGGGGCAGCCTCAGGTGTTGCAGTACTAGCCTCAGGTGGCAGCACACTGTCTTTGCCAGTGGGTGTCATGGGGCCTGGGGATACTGGAGTGGGGGCTGGGGCCATTGGCAAAGGGGCAGCAGTAGTGGGAGCAGGAGGAGGAGATGGAGCTGTAGCAGGGGCAGGGACATTGGAATCAAGAACAGGGGATGAAGCAGGTGTAGGAGAAGGAGCAGTTTCAGTAGCAACAGCATTAGGAGGACGGGTCA
>DATNRH010001032.1 GCA_036703605.1 Candidatus Obscuribacterales bacterium
CGTAGGAGAGCGCGTGGGCGTAGAGGTGATAAACAGACTTCTTGTGGATGTGTTGGTGGAGTTCATCAAAGCAAACGAGGCTATAATCGAGGTCGTATTTGTGGGCTCGGTTCTGTCACAAGGCAAAGAACACACCGAGTCTGTAAAGCAGCCAAAAGAAGGACACCATCCACACCCTGGCTCAAGTGAGCAGCGAGCACAGTCCGTAAATGAGTCACATGAACGTAGTGTGGGGGCTGGGGTGGGAGTTGGGCTGGGCCTAGGGGTGACGGGAGCGAGTGAAGTGACCGCCGTTGCAATGGGCTGGCAATTGTTGGACGTGCCGTTGCGAATCCAACCGGTGACACAACCGGTGAATTGGCAACTACCCCGCCGACCGAGCGAATCGCAGAGCTGCTCTCCTAAGGCACGGTTCCCTGGGCTGCAGTTGCGAGTGGAACCAGGCACACAAACGTACTCAAGGGGATAGTTCTGGCGGAAGGAGAACTTGCGCGTATGCGGGAGTTGAGCTGTCATAGTGGTGCGGATTTCCTCCAAAGGGGGCACTCGACCTTCATCGGTAATGTGAATGGGCTTGAATGAGTGCTGATGCCAAATTCCCCTCGCAGCGGACCATTGGCTAGGGGCTGAGTAAATTCGAATGCCAGCGAGGCCACTGGTACCAATTCGCTGAAAGTTTAGCAAGGAAAAAGCCAATAGAGTACCTCGGCACGGCAAGTCGTAACATTATAGCCAAAGGGGTCGGACAGGCAACGATATGTATCAGGGCAGTCCGTGGTGTTGCTACAGATGCAGAGCCCAGTTAGGTTTTGACTGAACATGCCCGTTCTACACTCCATACCTTGCATTGAGCAATAGTTTGGCACTTACTGTTTGGACAAGAATCCCTGATTGGATCACATGTAATGCCTGCATGAATAGGATCGACCTCGGGACATGGTGGAACGTACTCGCGGTTGTTCACCACCACCAACTCCGCGGACTGCTCATCTGAGAATCAGGCAACAAAAAATACCGTC
>DATNRH010001033.1 GCA_036703605.1 Candidatus Obscuribacterales bacterium
ATCTCCCCCTTGGCGAAGCGTTCTCTCAGCAGGGCTACAGCTTGGTCTTCACCACCCTTCACCCCGGGCCAAAGCCAGCGCACGATGGCCAGTGTCAGAAGTACGGCAACTCCTAGGAAAAAGAGCATCATGAGGGGGCCCATCATCATCATGTACCCCCATCCCTCTCCTCCAAACATGTGCATATGCCCATAACCGGCGTCGCCTGTATCCGCGAGTGCTGGGGCGGATAGAAGAAGAAATGCGGTGATCGCAGTCGTGAAGTTTTTCAAGGCAACCTCCATTCTGGGGCACCGGCCGGAGGAGCAAAGACTGGCCCGAGGCGTGGTCCGCGCACTCACCGAGTTAGTAACCGATGCAAAACGTTGTACTTTAGCGAATATGGAGATTCCAGTTGGTGGAAGGTCAAGGAGATAGTGTGAACCATCACCGCAGCCTTGACCTTCTAGCAGGGGGAAGGTGTAGAGAGTTAAGCGAAATTCAGAACTTGAGTGTGACCAATGCCTTGGAAATTCCTCGCAACCTTAATGGGCATCCTCGTGCTTGCATCTGCAGGTGCGAATGCGCAGGAGATCAACTTCCCAGAGTTTTCCGATGACGCCCGGGAAGGAGGCTCTCTCTTCATGGGAAGTTGCGCTTCCTGCCACGGTCCTTTCGCCCAGGGAACCGAGAAGGGCCCGCCGTTGATCCATAAGTACTATGAACCCAATCATCACTCCGACCAGTCATTCATGTTGGCGATACGCCGGGGTGCGCGCCAACACCATTGGAACTTTGGTAACATGCCTGCGGTCAAAGGAGTTGCGGATGCGGAAATTCCGAAGATCATCCTTTATGTGCGTGAACTGCAGGAAGCCAACGGGATCAACTGAGCTTCCAGCAGTCGCTTAACGGCTACCAGAGACAGGAGAGCTTTATGCAACAGTGGTTTAAGCCCCTCACCTTGAGCCTGTCTGGGCTTGTTCTAGCAACTGGATTGAGCGGGCCGGCTTCCGCGGCTGGAGATCACGAACACAGCCACGACGAGCAGGATGAGATGCTCGAACAGATGATGAAGGCCCACCAAGGACACGATCACGAGCATGACTTTGAAGCATTGGATCATATGTCCGAGGAGGATATCCACGAGGCAATGGATCTTATGATCGACCTGGGTCTGGCTATGCCACCGATGGACAGCAATCATGGCAG
>DATNRH010001034.1 GCA_036703605.1 Candidatus Obscuribacterales bacterium
TTTGAACGGCAAACTCGCTATCCAATTACCCAGGCGCTGGTGGATCTGCTGCTTGCAGACTGAGATCTCATGCCTGGGGTATGCCAAGATCAGGGCGATGGTCAGCACAGGATAAACAGGATGAGGGTACGCAGAGGCTGGGGTTGGATGGTGGGCATCGTGGGCATGGTGGCGATCGCTTGCCTGTGGGCAGTGGGCGTGATGGCAACGTCGCCCGCGGTGCTCTCTCGGTATGCGATCGCCCAGCAGTCGGACTTTAACCATCCCGACTACTATCCTGTGCAGCAAGCTGTTGATGAAACCTTGTACCAGCCGGTGGCGGATTGGGTAGGACGGTTGATATTACCCGATCGTGAGCAAGGTGACCGGGATGGTGGGGATTGGGTATGGCTGGAGATTTTAAATGCTCCAGATCCAGACTGGGTAGGGCGGCAAGCCCGGTTGCAGTGGCAGGATCGTCCTGATCTAGCAGCCTACCTGCAGACTGTCACCCAGCCTATTGTCTTTACCGACGAAACCCGTCAAAGCATTCAAGATGGTAATGTGCATCCGGAGCGACTGAATGGCTGGCTGCAAGTGGGGCCGTTACAGTCCCTAGCGGGAGCCCATCCTGAGGACGACGTGATTGTTTCGTTGCAGCCGGAGGATCTGCTCCAAGTTGGTGAACAGTCGGTGGTGCAGATCTCAGAGATGCCCACCCAGGTGATCGGTCGATATTATGGATTGGTACAGGTGCTAGGGCCAAGTCCAAGGACAGAGGATCGTCCCGATCGCTGTCCCCCTGAACCGCCTTGTGCCTCGGAGCAGATGCAGGTGCGCCATTACAACCTCAGCACCGGGCAATTTGATGGCCCGGTGGAGACGGTGCGCATTCCCCAGGTGCTACCCGCCTACGACATCTTTCAGTCCACACCTCACCAGTTGCAGCAATCTCCTGCGGGGCAAGCCGGCTGGTATATCTACGGGGCGCAAAATGCCGAGGGTGTTTTTGTCGTCCAGGCGATCGCTCCCCGTTCCTTGTTGCGCTACGATCCTGAGCGTTTGACCTCGGAGCAGCGTTGGGTTGGCCGCGATCGCCCCCATAACTATATTAATTTTCGCAATTGGCAAGATACCCCCAGCCGCAAGGGCACTGTGCAAACAGCCTGGCTGCATCGCACCCAGTCGGAGCCTGACTTCCAAGAGGGCGATCGCTTTTTAGTGGTGCATGTGTTTGGGGGTATTGGCGGCGAGAGGGCAGAAACTCCGGCTGTTTGGGGAACTGTGACCGGACATTTTGCCTACGGGACGGCTAGGCTGATCCGCGATCGCTTCACCGATGAGCTGCGCTTTCAGGTGGACTATTTTCAGGTCTATTCCCATAACCCCAATGGCATCATTGCCGGGGCGATCGCCTGGGAGAACTATATGGGTGGCCTGCAAACGGGCTGGCTGGGAACGCGTCCTGTATCGGATGTCTTGATCAAGCTGGATGCGGTTACCGAAGACTATCGTTTTGGTGACGTCCAGCTCTCGGTGATGGATGAGCTCCGCCGACAGTTGCAGATCATGATGGCCCGCTACCGCACTGGGGACGGG
>DATNRH010001035.1 GCA_036703605.1 Candidatus Obscuribacterales bacterium
AACGGTATTCTTTGTGCAAAAGCTAAACCTGAAGGCCAATTCTCTCCGACCCTGAAGCTGGTTCCAAATCAGTACAATTTGTACCGAATAATCTACACTGGTATAGCTTTCCTAACTTGCTGCCTCTTCCTGCTAACTTTACAGGTTCCGACTACACCGCCGAGTTGGCACTAGTTGGGAATAGTAGCACAGAGTGCCACATGCTTCTACTTGCACGTGATGGCATCTTTCAGTCAACTCCCTATCTAGAGCTTGAGTACATAAAGATGCAGCAAGCCAATCGAGCAGACGTCGCCATTCGCTGCGATGGCCTTAGCGCCGCCGACAACGCTGACCTGCGACTGGCCCTAAAGCCCTCCGGGCAAGGGCCTTACAAAGGTTCTCCTCAGCTCGCCCAAGGTAAGAATTTGCTGGTGGGCTAGTCAAAAGGTTCAGAAGCTGGAGGGGCATGGGATTTAGGCTTTTTAAAATTAATCTCGCAGACCCCGTTGCTGTTTTTGAAATTGTTGACCAACCTACCAATGGAGTGGACTCGCTGACCGAGGAGGCCCCTTTTCCTACCTACCTGGTGAGATCCTTGCTTACCTTTACAGGAGAGTCTGCTCGATGAGGTTCCTGATCAGAACTTGACGGTGTTGTTCTCCCCGCTTACGGACATACCCTATGCGATCAATGACGTGCCATTTCCTGGTTTCGATAGCGGTCCTTATTTGGATACTGTTTGCCTTGACTCTGTGTAAGTTTCCGTTTATAATCTAACTGGCGAAGTGTTTTTATGACCATTCGGGGTGCCCTTGGGCCACCACCGCCAGACCCCTACGTGAACCCTCTGCATTCCTATCACCAACATGTCAACCCTTTCCAAATCCTGCGGAGCTCACCTGATGGAGGGCAAGGGTTCCGTGCAGGTAAAGCTCCTCTTCCCAAGTTCACACTTCAGGAGAGTGGCGTGATGTGGCCCCTGTGACTGCCAGGGCACACTGGCGTCCCACTACCTTTACTGGGTTGCAAGTAACCCATTGCCATCTCCTCGAGGTATGCCTCTTCAACCTTCTCTCCGCCTCGCTCATGGATTAGCACGAAGACCAAGGAATGATGGCGCTGATTTGGCTACAAGATTGCAATGCCACACCATCTAGTGAAACCTTGGCACCTTCTTGTCCTGTGGATGGCAATGGCTTTGGCCTT
>DATNRH010001036.1 GCA_036703605.1 Candidatus Obscuribacterales bacterium
GCATCGCGGCGAAATCGGGCGAGACAGGGGCGCTTGGGGTAATCTCTGACATGGCGACTCCATGAACAAAGCCGCGACGCATCGCTGCTGCGTCATTTCACGCTTGATTCATTATGCGGAGGAAATCTGAACGATTTCGTTAACGTCGGTGTCGAAAAGGCGAATTTTCGACTCAGCCTGTAAGGCCAATCCTAACAGCATAAAAACGTTCAAGCCTATTGTTGGGCTTCGTCCCCACTTCTCTGGCACTTTGAAACTCGCTCATGGCTGAGCGCCTAACTCGGGGCGCTCAATCTTTCTAAATCCGTTTACAGATCAGCCGTCAGCCCGCTTCCTGCGAACTTTTGCTGCCCCAATCACCTTGTCCAACTCCCCAGCAGCAACCGCCTCACGGACTTGCTCCAAGGTGGGCACCAGCTGATCCATTGATCCGACCTGGATGGTGGGCTTCTTGGGCATCAACTCCATCCGCCGATTGCCGTAGCGGATATCCAGCATCAGCTGACCCGCTTCGTCTTTCCACCACCAGCGTCGAACCTTCCGGGGCAGTTCCCTGCGAACCCGCTGACCGGTTTCGGGATCATCAACCCACCGCATAGCTTTGAGCGTCATAGGCTCGCCGGTGATCTCGGAATGGGCAGCAGCAATTTGGCTGTCGATCGCCTGGATCAGCTTCTGCCGAGCCCGAAGCTCAGGAGAAGTGTTCACATCCGCTTTGGTTTTCTCGGACAGGGTCAGCTTGGAAAGGATTGTCATCGTCAGTCTCCATCGTTGCATCTCCATCGACGGTAGCGGTGACGATCGTGACGTCGACCAGAACCAGACCGAACCTGATGATCAGGCTGGCCGTGGTCCGGTTCAGCCTCAAGCCGCTGTCTGACCTCTCAGATGATCCAGGATCTGGCTTATCCGTTGAATATCGGTAGCCAGCTGCTCCAAGAGCCCTGCCGATATCAGAACCTGTCCGTCTGCAGGAGCACACGGTTGATGCTGGATATGTTGGATCTGTGATGCCTGAGCGGTTGGCGCCGGTTTGGTCTTCTTCCGCTTCCAGGTCTCATTCTGCTGCCTGTCCAGCCATGCAAGCTGTCGGTCGCTCAACTCTCCCAGGGCCTCCCAGCGCTCTTCCACGCTGTCCAGCATCTCAAGCCCGGTGCTGTTGTCTCTGCTTTCGAACTTCTCCCTGACCTGGGCGAAGGCGTCTTCAATTTGGGTGTCTGTCATAAATGTCATTTCGATAAATTCCTTTGATAAATTGGGTATTCAAATCAGCCTGCCGATATGCGGCGGGCTTGGTATGGGGCAGGGCAACGGATCGCAGCTCTACCCCGAAGAACCCTTTGTGGTCCTTGATGGATTTTTTGGGTTCTGGGCTCTTCATTCTTCGGCCTCATCACCTGATCCCGGCTGCCAATACGCGAACCAGCCAGCGGCTTTGTGATGCTTTCTCTGAGACGGCTGCATCTGGAACAGGTGACAGATATTGCCGATGAACACTGTGATCACCGGCAAGTCCTGTTCCCACTCCAGGGTGGCTGATGCCTGAGGCATCTGCACCTTGGCGTCTCCCCAGCGCTTGGGGCTGGTCAGGTGTCCAATGCGAGGGCGGTATTTGGGATCACCGCCGTAAGCCTTCTCCGCAGGCCGGATGAAGTCTCGGCAGAACTCGTACCAGGGCAGAGTCTCTGGGTTGGTGTCCTGTCTCTTGCCAAACCACTTGCGGCTCTCGGTGGGAGAGATGAAGTAGGTCTCGTTCCTGCGGCCCTGCCGGACCGTCACCTTGGCGGTGAACTTAACCCCGCGCTCATTGGTGTTGTCCCAGAGCTGAACCTGGACCTGTTCAACAGCTGTGGTCTCCAGGCCATGGAACTCCAAGCCGCCCGAATTGGCTTCAGGGTCATTGGCTCCTAGCTCATTGGCTTCAGCGGCTTCGTCGGGATTGGCTTCGTCACCTCCCTGGTCCTTGGCTTGATCCAGCTCCCCTGGCTCGGATTGGCTTTTGTCGTCTTCGGCTGGGCGATGCGAAGCGGAGCCATGGTCTTGGCCGAGCGCAGCGGTGGCCGAAGGCTGGGTTGTAAACCCGACGGAGACATCTGGCTTGCCAGGTGGCTCACTATTAACTTCATTGACTTCGTCTACATAAGATAATGATGAGCCAGAAAAAGAAGGGCCATTGGCCTGGTCATTTAATAGTGAGCCAGGGCCAGCCAGCAATCGCTGTTCGAGCCCCTGCTTGATGGATTTGAGAGAGACAGGTGCAGCTGACTTGGGAATGAGGATGGAGCCAGCTGCTGGTCTCGGCTCGCCATTTAATAGTGAGCCATCTGCGGTCAGATGAAGTGAATTGGTCATAAAAAAAACCTCCTTGGATTAGGAGGCGCGGTCATATGTTTGAATATGTAACTCCACGCCGGTGTTAAATCTCCACGCCTTAAATCTTGGGGAGAGCCCGAGGCCGGCGTGGTGGCCGATCCAGGTAAGCAAGTCCCAGATTGGGCTCTCCCTGCACCCGTATTTATAAAAGCGGGGTCAGAACCCGGCAGAAATCCCCCAAAAACACCCCATTTTACGAACCCATTGAGATCATTGGGGTATTTTCACGGTTTTTAAGGATGTGGAATTCACTGGGTACAATATACCCAAGCGGATAAGTGGGTTTTCTAACCCCTTGAGACCCTTGATGAAAAAATCAGGTTTTGGGGCTGTATGGGGCAGGGGAGAGCCAAAACCGACCCAGACTCTCATTCTTCGACGGTATAGCCCTGACAGTCGATGTCGACCAGAGACCGCCGGTAACAGAATTTTAATCTGAGGGGTGCAGCATCAG
>DATNRH010001037.1 GCA_036703605.1 Candidatus Obscuribacterales bacterium
TGGCACAACGTTTAGACGGCCACGAAGGAGCCATTCATGATCTCATCTTCAATGCTAGGGGCGATCGCCTCATATCTAGCGGAGCAGATGGCACCGTGCGGATTTGGGATCTCAGCGGACAGATGCTGCAGGTGCTGTCTACCGAGGAAGACCAACGATTGCTAGGTCTCGACGCCCATCCCACCAGAGATTGGATTATGGTCGGCGGTGGTCAAAACCTCTATCTTTGGGATTTAGAGGGTAGACTTTTGCAGACCCTACCGGTCAAACAAGCGATCACCGACGCCGCCTTCAGTCCTCAAGGGCAATCTCTAGCAACCGCCAGCATTGATGGATCGGTCAACCTTTGGCAGATTGGCTCAGACGGTCAACTAACCCCAACAGGTTCCATCACCAACTATTCAAGCCCCATCCATCGCATCAGCTTTAGCCCCAGCGGTAACCGTCTAGCGGCTAGTCGAGAAGACGGTATGATTCAGGTCTGGGATTTAGATGACAATGCCCGCAATACTGCCATCAGTGCCATCCTCAGCGGTCATCGCGGCAGCATCTTCGCCCTAGGGTTTGGAGGCATGGACGATCGCCTCATTTCCGGCGGGCATGATGGCCGGCTGATGGTTTGGGATCTGGCCGAAATTCTTGAGATCACAGAGCTCGACTATGCCTGTGCATGGGTTCAGGATTATCTCCGGCAGCTCGAGGGCGATCGCGCCCTATGTCGCAACCTAGATCAACAGGATAGCTCCTCATTCTTCAATGTTCAGACCGAACCCTAGCCTAAGCCAGCACCTTACTTCCGCAGGATGGCGTCCTCATCTCAGCGATCGCCTCCTTGCCCTCTGTAGGAAAATCAGTCACAATACGGGGACATTAATTACCGTTATATAGATACGTGCACGATGCGGATCGGGCTCCGGTCACATAGTTCGCGATTGAGGATCATCAACCCCTCATCCTAGAAGGATTAGATGATTTTCTCGCAAAGGCTACTTGTTTCAGCCCACGATCTCAAGCCGACATAATTATTGTTTTTCACCCTTCATGACTGACCAGGACTCAATCGGTGACTCTCCAAACCCAACTTCCGCCAGACATCCACGCCACTGAGCACATCACCCGCCAGATGATTGTGATCCTTGACTTTGGTTCACAGTATTCTGAACTTATCGCGCGACGAATTCGCGAAACCCAAGTCTATTCTGAAGTGCTTTCCTACCGCACCACGGTTGAGCAACTCCAGCAGCTCAATCCTAAGGGCATTATTCTATCGGGTGGTCCAAGCTCCGTCTATGACGACAACGCTCCCCACTGCGATCCCAAGATTTGGGATCTAGGCATCCCGGTGCTAGGGGTGTGCTACGGCATGCAGTTGATGGTGCAACAGTTGGGTGGCAGCGTCGAGCGGGCCCTGCGCGGTGAGTATGGCAAAGCATCGCTCTACATCGATGATCCTACCGACTTGCTCACCAACGTAGATGACGGCACCACCATGTGGATGAGTCATGGAGACTCCGTCAAGGCGTTACCCGATGGCTTTGAGCTGCTCGCCCACACCGACAATACTCCCTGCGCCGCGATCGCCCACCATGAGCGCAAGCTCTACGGCGTCCAGTTCCATCCTGAAGTGGTGCATTCCATCGGTGGTCTGGCGCTGATTCGTAACTTTGTCTATCACGTCTGCTGCTGCGAACCAACTTGGACAACCGAAGCGTTCGTGGAAGATGCTATTCGTGAAATCCGGGCCCGCATCGGCGACAAGCGTGTGCTGCTGGCGCTCTCCGGCGGCGTTGACTCCTCAACCCTGGCGTTTTTGCTGCACCAGGCCATTGGGGATCAGCTCACCTGCATGTTCATCGACCAAGGCTTCATGCGCAAGTATGAGCCAGAGCGCCTGGTGAAATTATTCCACGAACAGTTCCACATTCCCGTAGTACACGTTCAGGCCCGCGATCGCTTCTTGGCGGTCATTGAAGGCATCAGCGATCCCGAGGAAAAACGTAAGCGCATTGGCCACGAGTTCATTCAGGTTTTTGAAGAAGAATCCAAGCGTCTTGGCCCCTTCGACTACCTAGCCCAGGGCACCCTTTACCCTGATGTGATCGAGTCAGCCGATACCAACGTCGATCCCAAAACCGGGGAACGGGTAGCCGTCAAGATCAAGAGCCACCATAACGTGGGTGGACTACCCAAGGATCTGCGCTTTAAACTCGTCGAGCCCCTGCGCAAGCTGTTTAAAGACGAAGTGCGGAAGGTAGGACTCTCTATCGGATTGCCAGAAGAGATTGTCAAACGCCATCCCTTTCCGGGCCCGGGTCTAGCCATTCGTATTCTGGGCGAAGTAACGGCAGAAAAGCTGAGCATTTTGCGCGATGCTGATTTCATCGTGCGTCAGGAGATCAACCAACGCGGTCTGTATAATGACTTCTGGCAAGCCTTTGCCGTGCTGCTGCCTATTCGCAGCGTTGGGGTGATGGGCGATCAACGCACCTACGCCTACCCAATCGTGTTGCGCTGCGTTTCTAGTGAAGATGGCATGACGGCTGACTGGTCGCGCGCCCCCTACGATTTACTAGAGGCGATTTCCACCCGGATTGTCAACGAAGTCAAGGGTGTCAATCGCGTCGTGTACGATATTACGTCCAAGCCCCCAGGCACCATCGAGTGGGAATAAGCACCCTTCGCGATCGCCCCTTGTGAACCACTAAGAATCAACAAAATTTGAGGGAAACCTGGATCAATCCAGCCCCTCAGATCGTTTACAATGGATCGCCGGGATGCGATCGCTGAGTCTCCAAGTGAAACGACACTCCATGGATGAGATGGGACGTTGCTTGAAAGACAACGCTCGTCATCTAACTTAATCTATCATGTTGGTTTTCCACAGGTTTTCCACAGGTTTTTCCCAAGTGCCTGTGGAAAACTATGCCATTTCCTGTGGAAAACTCGCTTTTCCTGTGGAAAACCTGTGGAAAACCTCCGCAATAATGTGGAGAGTTGTAATCCTGGGTAAGGGGATCCTGACGTCGCGATCGCCCCAAATCTCTCCTTCGAGTACCTCACATTCAAAGCCCCGTGCTCTGATCACGTGAGCTTGGGTCAAAGATGTATTTAGCTTCATAATTCATCCCCCATACAGCGCCCAGCTCAGTCATTCCTTCACACTTGATCCTGACCATGGATCCGCAGAATTACCTTTGGCACGCTTTCTGGCAGCACGTAAGATAACAGTAAGAACTGTTGCCATCCTCACCACTCTTGCTGAGTTTATGGTTGAGCGCTGAAGCCCATTACTTTTTTCTCCCATGTTCGGTTTAAGCTCCTCCAACGGGCAGATCAATCTAGCGATCGCCCGTGATTTACCAGTGCTGTCCGCCACCATGACCCTCGCTGAGGCAATAGCTGGAATCCACGAGTTCCAGACATCACATCATGCTACCCATGCATCATCAGCTTGCTGCGCCCTAGTTATGGAGCATAACAACCTAGTCGGACTGGTAAGTGATCGCAATATTGTAGCCGCCTTAGCCGCAGGACAGATCCCCGCCCAAACGCTCGTCGGCGAGATCATGACACCTCCCCCCAGCCCCATCTCGTTGGCAGATATATCTGATCTCTCTCTCATCCTGCCCCTGCTCCAGCAGGCAAACCATTGCTGTATTCCGGTGGACGATCAGGGACATATCGTGGGTTGTCTTAACGCCGCCCACGTTTTACAAATGCTTGGCAGTCAACAACTCTCCCCTGGGCCTTCCAGCCCTAAACCCGTCATTCTGGGCGTTCCCACACCCTGCTCTCGCCTCCAAAGCATGATCGCCACCAGTCCTGCGGTCATGTTTACCTGCCGCCCAGAGGGAGACTACAAAACTACCTTTGTAAGTGCAAATATCCAAGACCTGCTGGGATACTCGCCCCATATGTTTGTCCAAGAGCCAAACCTTTGGAGCGATCGCCTCCATCCTGACGATCGCGATCGCCTCCTCAGTGCCCTAGCGCTCTTGCCGACCCAAGGCGTTCAAAAGCACGAGTATCGTTTTCTACACCACGACGGTCACTATCTCTGGCTCGGTAGCGGTTTGCGGATGGTGTTTGATCCCCAAGGCACCCCCGTTGAAATTGTGGGCTATGTCATTGATATCACGGAGCAAAAACAGATTGAGCAGCGCCTGAAGCAGCAAGCGGCCCATCTCAGTGCCGCCCAGCGCATCGCCAATCTAGGCAGTTGGGAGTTTGATATCCAGACCGGAGCAATCACCTGGTCACCCCAAAGCTTTGTGGTCTTTGGTTTTGAGGCAGCTGATGGTGAACCGGCCCTAGAGCAGCTTGAGGCTCGCTTTAGCCCAGAAGCCCGCCTGCATCACCGCCACGTGTTGGAGCAGGCGATCACCCAGCAAACACCCTACAGTCTAGAAATTGAATTTAATCGTCCCGATGGATCCCTAGGCTGGGTAGCAGCTCGGGGAGAACCCATCTTTGACGCCAGCGGGCAACTCAGTCGCTTCGTCGGCACGATCCTTGATATCACCGATCGTAAACTTGCCGACATGAAACGCAAATGTAGCGAAGCTCGCTACCGCGCCATCGTAGAAGACCAAACGAACTTAATTTGTCGTTTCTTGCCAGACGGTCGACTCACCTTTGCAAACAATGCCTACTGTCAATATGTACAGATTGATCCAGAGCTCGACATTGGTTACTCTCTTGAGCAACTGATACCATCCGAAGAATATGCCCATATCCGGGAACTGCTGTCCCACCTAACTCCCGAAACACCCACCATCACCACCGAGCAAAAAACCTGCACGGCTAGCGGTGAAGAACGCTGGCAGCTATGGACGGATCGGGCCATGTTTGATGAGCAAGGACAGGTGATCGAGTATCAATCAGTGGGGCATGACATTACCGATCGCAAACGTATTGAACTAGAGCTACAGCGCAGCGAGACCCGCTATCGAGCGATCGTGGAAGACCAAACGGAGATGATTTGCCGCTTTCGCCCGGATGGCTCCCTCAGTTTTGCCAACACCGCCTACCGTCGCTATTTCAACCTAGACACCACCTTGCTGGATGAAAATGCCATCTGGCAATACATTCCTGATGATGAGCTAGATTTTGTGCGCACGAAGGTGCTAGGACTAACCCCAGAAAATCCTACGGTGACCTATGAACACCGGGTTCAGCTTCCTGATGGCACCACAGCTTGGCAATTGTGGACCGATCGCGCCATTTTTGACGACCAAGGCCAGTTGTTGGAATATCAATCCGCAGGCCGCGATATTACCGATCGCAAACACGATGAGCAGCAGTTGCGGCAGGTGTCAGAACGGTTAGCCCTAGCGCTCAAGTCCGGCGCGATCGGCATCTGGGAATGGGACTTGGTGCAGGATCATTTAGTCTGGGATGAGCAAATGTATCGCCTGCACGGGCGATCGCCCGATGATCCTGTCAAAAACGGAGCAGATTGGCAGCAGAACCTTCACCCCGAGGATCGCCAAGCTACAGAAGTTGTTCTAAAACAAGCACTCCAGGGAGAACAAGAGTTTGACGCTACCTTTCGGATTATCTGGCCCGATGGCAGCCAGCACTTCATTAAAGCCTATGGGCAGGTGCAGCGCAGTTCCCAGGGGCAACCCGTGCGCATGGTCGGCATTAATTTTGATATCACCAAACGGCAAAAAGCCCAGGAGCGCATCCAAGTTCAAAATGACCAGCTCAGCCGCGCCAACCTAGAGCTAGAGCGGGCCACTCGGCTCAAGGATGAGTTCTTAGCCAGCATGAGCCATGAACTGCGCACGCCCCTCAATGCCATTTTGGGCATGTCGGAGGGGCTACAGGAGGATATTTTCGGAGCGCTGAATCCTCGACAACAGAAGGCGATCGCCACCATTGAGCGCAGTGGGCAGCATTTACTAGAGCTGATTAACGATATTCTTGACCTATCCAAAATCGAGGCAGGCAAGCTGGAGCTACAGCCTAGCCTCGTATCCATCAGCACCCTCTGCCAAGCTAGCTTAGCCTTCGTGCAAGAAGAGGCGATGCGGAAACATATTCACCTAGACCACCGCATTCAGGGGGTGACATCCCTCTATGCCGATGAGCGTCGTTTGCGGCAAATTTTAATTAACTTGCTGGTGAATGCCGTGAAGTTTACCCCTGATGGCGGCGTTGTGTCCCTTACCGTAACGTGCCAATCTCCTGCACAACCTCTCGATCTGTCTAGCCCATCCAACCTATCGACCCTGCCAAGCGTTGTTTTCTCGATCAACGATACGGGCATCGGCATTGCCGAGAGCGATCGCACAAAACTCTTCCAACCGTTTGTCCAAATTGATAGCGCCCTCAATCGAAAACATACGGGCACCGGACTGGGGCTGTCTCTAGTCAAACGTTTAGTAGATCTACACGGCGGCGATATCACCGTCAATAGCACCCCAGGACAAGGAAGCTGCTTCTCAGTAAAGATTCCCTACGTCCATCCTCCCATCCTACCTACCGTAACCCTTGCAGAGAAGGAAGCCAGTCCCCTAGCGATCGCGTCACCCACAAATGTGCAATCGGTTCTGATTATTGAAGATTCACAAGACGTGGCAGATCAACTCCAGCGTTATTTAACCGAGCTAGGCGTGTCTTCTACGGTGTGCCGACGTGGGGAGGATGCGATCGCTCAAGCCAAGACGTTCATGCCGTCATTAATTATTTTAGACCTCCTGCTGCCAGAGGCGTCAGGCTGGGAAATTTTAACACAGCTTAAGGATACCCAGATAACAGCTCATATCCCGGTCATCATTGCCTCAGTGGTAGATGAGCAAAATCAAGGGTTAGCATTAGGAGCAGTGGATTACTTAGTCAAACCCATTACTCGAGTCCATCTCCATGCAGCCATCCGCCGTCTTCAGCCAGCACTCTCGCTGATGCAAGCAGGACGCGATCGCCTCGTTCCTGACATCATTACGCCCAACTATCCTAACCATCATCGTGACGCTGTCATTCTGGTCGCAGAAGACAACCTAGCCAATATTGAAACGATCGCAGACTACCTCACCCTCAAAGGCTACCATCTCATTTATGCCCATAATGGTTATGAGGCTGTCAATCTAGCCCGCGTTCACACCCCAGACATCATTCTGATGGATATTCAGATACCTGGGTTAAGCGGGCTAGATGCCATTCATCAAATTCGAACTACCATTTCCCCAACCATGCCCATTATTGCGATGACAGCATTGGCTATGCTAGACGATCGCGATCGATGTCTTCTGGCTGGAGCCAACGATTACTTAACCAAACCAATTCGGTTAAAGCTGCTGTTAGAAACAATTCAACAGCTTTTGCCGCATCCTGAATGAGCGTCTTCCAGCCTTGATCAACAAATCTAGACCCACCCAATCCACCTATAGCACCGTTCCGAATTATCTATGAAAACGGTATTTTGGTATGACAAGCTCAGCGTCCATTCTAGTTATCGATGACGAACCTGATAATTTTGATGTCATCGACACCTTTTTGCACGATGAAAACGTCCAGCTATACTATGCCTCCAGCGGAAGCCGTGCCATCGCTCGATTACACGATATTCAACCTGATGTCATTTTGATGGATGTGATGATGCCCCATATGAGCGGCATCGAAGCCTGTCAGATCATTAAAGCCGATCCCCAGTGGCAGGGAATTCCGATCATTATGGTCACGGCATTAACTAGTAAGGATGACTTATCGCGTTGTTTGAATGCCGGAGCCGATGACTTTATCAGCAAACCCGTCAATGGCACAGAACTACGGGCCAGGGTCAAGTCGATGTTGCGTATCCGACAGCAATATGCGAGTGTCCAGAACCTATTGAGACTGCGCGAAGATATGGTCAACATGATTGTCCATGATCTGCGCACGCCCCTATCTAGCATCGTGCTATCGGCAGATATGCTGCAAAGCGGTCAGCTCACGGAAGCGAAACAGCACCGTAAAGCCGAGCAGATTATGACGGCTGCTCGCCAATTGCAAGCCCTGATTGATGACCTGCTGATCATGGCGCGCCTCGAAGATGGTCAGATGCTGGTCGATCGCTCCACGGTGGACTTAAGACATCTGTGTAAAAAAGCCTTGGAAGAATTTGAGGCGATCGCCCAGCAGAAACGTCTAGACTTGGTGGGCGAACTGTCCGATCAGTTGAATCCCATTCATGTCGATGCTGCCATGTTGCGCCGGGTGATTGATAACTTACTGTCCAATGCCGTCAAGTTTTCTCCCAAGGGCAGCCAAGTTGTCCTCAGAGCAGATTCGTTGGATCAATCCACTATTATTCAGGTGGCGGATCAGGGTACAGGCGTACGCATTGACCTCAGACAAATTATCTTTGAGAAATATGAAACGGGCATGAATGCTGAGGGCGTCACTCAATTGGGGCTTGGACTAGCCTTCTGTAAGCTAGCGGTGGAGGCCCACGGTGGCGATATTCGGGTTGATGATAACTATCCCCATGGTTCGGTCTTTACGATTTCACTACCCAGTTACGTCGGTGGATCTCAATCAACCACGGTGTAGGGTGCTGTTAGGCGTAGCCGTAACGCACCGTCTTGTCATGCTTTGATGCGTTTACCAATTCTTGGATTGCCTGCTACATTTACCCTCACCCTAAATCCCTCTCCCAGAGGACGAGGGACTTTCACATCAATAGGGCTCCATGCTGAGAAGCTAAGACTCAGACTCTGGTTACACCGAACGCGGGGCAGCCTGTTTCCATTGAACGACGACGAGGACAATGAACAAAACCACCGAGGCAGCGATCGCTACCGGTGACACCAGCCCTTGATCAGCATGACGAACCGCGATCGCCACAAACGCCCAGATCAAAACACCGGCAAACACCACATCCCGATAGAGAAAGGCCATCACACTTCCCAGCAACGTAGCCACCGCCAGCATAATCACCGTCCACGCGGGTCTTCCTAATCCCAACTCCGTCCAGCCTGTACTGTAGAGAGCGATCGCGCCATTCACAATGGTGGCCACGCTAATCCAGCCCAGATATAGGCTCAGCGGTCGGTTCACCAACCAGCGATCGCGGCGGCTAGGCGTCACGGTCTGCCGCTGGTGGTAATAGCCATAGGCTAGCGCGATGAGAATGGCCGCCATGGCAACCATGGAGCCCCAAAAGAATCGGTATAGAAACAAGAATACCCAAACGCCTTGAGCCACAGAGCTGAGGATCAGGGCATGGCGCACGGGGTTGAGGTCAGAGCGCGATCGCTGGCTGGGTAATAGCTGATAAACGCCAAAAGCAATTAGCCCCAGGTAAATCAAGCCCCAGATAATAAAGGCATAGTTGGCAGGGATAATCATCACATCCCCAAACACCCGATTGGAGATTGCGCCAATGGACTCGCCATTGATGGGGGCAATGTTCGACCAAGCATTGACAAGGAAGGTGCCTATAATGGCAACGATAGTCGCGTAGGGGCGAGCTTTGGCGATAAAAGTCGGCTGGACTGGCATGGGCGATCGCAATTCATAACGATACTTCTAGTATGGGAGACATTTCCCTCCCTTGCCCTATACCCACCAGCCGAAATTCCCGCACCGCGGCCTATGCCCCAGGCTAGACCTGTCCTAGGCCACTACAAAGTTCACCAGCTTGCCCGGCACCACAATCACCTTCTTGAGGGTCTTGCCTTCGAGGTAACGCTGGGCCACCTCAGAGGCTGTGGCAAACTTTTCCAGTTCTGCCTTGCTGGCAGCGGCAGGCACTTGGATGGTGCCTCGGGTTTTGCCCATAATCTGAATCACCAGGGTAATTTCGTCTACTACCAAGGCCTCCGGATCATGGCTGGGCCAGGGGTGCTGATGCACCGACTCGCTGTACCCCAACCCCTGCCATAGCTCTTCGGCAATGTGGGGAGCAAAGGGAGCCATAAGGATCACCAGAGTTTCGATGCCTTCGTGGTATACCGCTGAGGTCTTGCAGTTGGCGTCACCGAGGGCGTTGCTCAGCTTCATCAGCTCCGACACCGCCGTATTGAACTGGTAGTCGCCGTCGATGTCCTCGGTGATGTCTTTGATCGCCAAGTGCACCGCCCGCCGCAGATCCTTTTCCGCCTTGGACAGGGTCTCGGGCAGGGTCGGCACAGGGGAGGGGGAACGGTAGTCGGTCACCAGCCGCCACACGCGGTTCAAGAAACGGGACTGCCCTTCCACGTCGGCATCATCCCACTCCAGATCCTTCTCCGGCGGCGCTTTGAACAGGATAAACATGCGGGCAGTATCCACCCCATACTTGGCAATCACATCCTCCGGAGCCACGCCATTGCCCTTAGATTTAGACATGGTGGCATAGAGACGCTCTAGGGGTTCGCCGGTGTCTGGATCGCGAGGATCGGTGGGATCGGCAACGCGATCGGAGGGAATCCACTGGTCTTTCCCACTCCGGTTGGGGTTGCGGTAGGTGAGCCCCTGCACCATGCCCTGGGTGAGCAGGCGCTGGAAGGGTTCGTCAAAGTTCAACAGGCCGCGATCGCGTAGGAACTTGGTGAAAAACCGTGAGTAGAGCAGGTGCAGAATGGCATGTTCAATCCCGCCCACATATTGATCCACCGGCAGCCAGTCGTTGGCCTTGGCTGGCTCAAACACCTGGCTTTCATTGCGAGCATCGGCATAGCGCAGGTAATACCAGGAGGAATCAATAAAGGTGTCCATGGTATCGGTTTCCCGCTTGGCCGGCGTGCCGCAGGTGGGACAGGGCACATTCACCCAGCCTTCTAGCTTGGCCAAGGGCGAACCACCCCGCCCCGATAGCTCCACGTTGTCTGGCAAGACCACCGGCAGATCCGACTCGGGCACCGGCACAATGCCGCAGGTGGGACAATGCACCACCGGAATGGGCACACCCCAGTAGCGCTGCCGGGAAATCAGCCAATCGCGCAGGCGGTAGGTAACTGTCCCCTTACCCTTGCCTTCAGATTCAAGCCAAGCGATCGCCTTCTCCACGCTCTGCCCCAGCCCTTTCCCGGCGGGAGTCCCATCCAACGGCCCCGACTGCACCATCACTCCGTCGCCAGGCCAGGCCTTGGCCATAGCATCGCCGTCTAGGGTCTCGCCCTCCGGCTGCACCACAACGACCACCGGCAGGCCAAACTGGCGGGCAAATTCAAAGTCCCGCTGGTCGTGGGCCGGCACCGCCATAATCGCTCCGGTACCATAACCCATGAGCACATAGTCGGCGATCCACACCGGCACCTTAGCGCCATTCACCGGATTGAGGGCATAGCTCCCCGTCCAGACCCCGGTCTTTTCCCGATCCTCCACCATGCGATCCAGGTCGCTCTTGCTGGCCGCCGCCGTGCGATAGGCTTGGATGGCCTCAGCCTGCTCCGGCGTAGTGAGATCGTCCACCAAGGGATGCTCCGGCGACAGCACCATGAACGTGGCCCCCCAGAGGGTATCGGGACGGGTGGTGAACACCGTCAGGTCTGCCCCGTCTTCCGTCTTGAAGGTGACCTCTGCTCCAGTGGACTTGCCAATCCAGTTTTCCTGCATCAGCTTGACGCGATCGGGCCAGCCCTCCAGGGTTTGAAGATCGGTAAGCAACTGTTCAGCGTAGTCGGTAATTTTCAAAAACCACTGGCTGAGCATCCGCTTTTCGACGATCGCCCCCGATCGCCACGATCGCCCATCCGCATCTACCTGCTCATTGGCCACCACGGTTTGATCCACCGGATCCCAGTTCACCGCCGCTTCTTTGCGGTAGGCTAGCCCCGCCTTCAGGTATTCAATAAAAATCCACTGCGTCCATTTGTAGTAGTCTGGCGCGCAGGTGGCCACTTCCCGATCCCAGTCGTAGGACAGACCCAGCCGCTTGAGCTGCCCCTTCATGGTTTCAATATTTTGGTAAGTCCAGGTCGCTGGATGAACCCCGCGATCGATGGCCGCATTTTCCGCCGGTAGCCCAAAGGCATCCCAACCCATGGGGTGCAGCACCCGGTAGCCCTGCATCCGCCGCACCCGCGCAATCACGTCGGTGATCGTATAGTTGCGCACGTGACCCATGTGCAGATTACCCGATGGATAGGGAAACATCGACAGCGCGTAGTACTTTGGCTTCTCGTTTTCTTCGGCGCGATCGCTGCCTTGGTCAGCCCAAACCTGTTGCCACTTGGGTTCAATCTCTCCTGGGTTGTAACGGGACTCCACGAGCTTCTCCTAAACTTACTGGAATGCGGGATGCAGATCTCTGGCCATTTTGGCATAAGCCGTTGAGGATTTTTCAGGCATCTGCTAGATCCATCCCGGCTAGGTCACCGCCGACTCGGTCATCTGAATGGTGGCCGCCGTAGCGTCAATCTCCACCTCTAGGCCCACGGGCAGGGTCAACAACGGCTCTAGATGACCGATCGCTGCCCCATACCAAGCCGGAATGCCCCGAGGTTCAAGGTGATCCCACACCACTTCTTCCAGGGTGAGCGACCCATAATCCGCATCGGGGCCACAGCGAGTGCATTGCCCAAAAATAAAGCCCGCCAAGTTGTCAAACACCCCTGCTAGGGCCAACTGGGTCATCATCCGGTCAATCCGGTAAATCAACTCTCCCACATCTTCCAGAAATAAAATGGCCCCCGTCAGATCCGGCATGTAGGGCGATCCAACAATCCCCGACAGCACCGACAAATTGCCGCCGACCAACGTCCCCCGAGCCTGCCCCGCCGTAATCGTCTGGGTGCGGTTCGATACCTGCATGAGGCGATCGCTATCAACACCAGCAAGACGATTGGAAAAGGTCACTGCCTCGCCATTGAACAACACCCGGCGAAACATATCCACCTCCTGCGATCGCCATCCAGATAACCCATTGGGGCCATGGAAGGTCACCAACCCAGTCTGCCCTGTGATACCCATAAGCAGCGCCGTGATGTCGCTAAAGCCAACGAGGATTTTAGGATTCTCGCGAATCAGGTCATAGTCCAAATAGGGCAAGATCCGGCTACTGCCCCAGCCGCCCTGAACAGGAATCAACGCCTTGATCGCCGGATCGGCAAAGAAACGATTGATATCCGCCGCGCGATCGCGATCCTGGCCTGCCAAGTAGCCATAGCGATCAAACAAATGCTCGCCTAACACCGGCTCTAGCCCCAGGGCTCGTACCGCCTCTAGAACAATCTCCACATCCTCCCGCAGGAAAGCCGCCGTTGCTGGACTAATGATTCCCACGGCATCCCCGGCTGTCAATCGCGCTGGCTTGATGCGATCGCCCCTGAGCGCCATCGCCCGATACGGAACAAGGGGAGCGATCGCTGCCCCGGCAGTTGCCCAAGCACTCAAACGTAAAAAATGCCGCCGCTGCATAAGAGATGATCCTGCTGAATAGATAGGGAACAAATATCACGTAACCCGTCTCAGACTAGCGCCCCATTTACCCCCCACAATCTTAGGGGCACAGCGCTTTCAAGACCATCGATTGACAAACGGCCTCGATTGAACAAAGGTCGTTGAGATCACCAAGAAAGATGATCAGCAATTGTGTTACTCTGGAAAAGTTGTCAAAAATCGCACACCCAGATATTCGGGTGTTTCGCAGTTTGCGAAATGCACTTGGGTGGAGGATAAACCCGAAAGGAGTCAAAACACATGCCCGTAGTATCTTTGGCCGAACTCTTAGAGTCCGGCGTTCACTTTGGCCATCAAACCCGCCGTTGGAATCCCAAGATGTCGCCGTACATCTACACCTCACGGAACGGCGTTCACATCATTGACCTAGTCCAAACGGCTCAGCTCATCGAAGAAGCCTACGCCACCGTCCGAGACGCATCGGAACAAGGCAAGAAAGTACTGTTCGTGGGTACCAAGCGTCAGGCAGCCGGCATCGTTGCTCAAGAAGCTGCTCGCTGCGGTGCTTACTTTGTAAACCAGCGCTGGCTGGGCGGTATGCTCACCAACTGGGCCACCATCAAAACCCGCGTCGATCGCCTCAAGGAACTAGAGCACCGTGAAGAAACCGGAGCCCTAGCCCTGTTACCCAAGAAGGAAGCTGCTGTTCTCCGCCGCGAGATGGAAAAGCTGCAGAAATATCTGGGTGGCATCAAGAGTATGCGCAAGCTACCCGACATGGTGCTGATTGTGGATCACCGCCGGGAATATAACGCTGTGCAAGAGTGCCAAAAGCTTGGCATTCCCATCATTGCCCTCTTGGATACCAACTGCGATCCTGACGTTGTAGACATCCCCATTCCAGCGAATGACGACGCCATTCGTTCCATCAAGCTGATTGTCGGTAAGCTGGCCGATGCCATTTACGAAGGGCATCATGGTCAAGGAGAGGTGGATTACGACGACTACGATGAGTACGACGGTGCCGAAGACGATTACGATGATAGTGACGTCTCCGACGGCAATGACGAGTCGGGTAATAGCTAACGCAGCAGGGAGCTCTAGAGGGTGAGTTATCCCCCGTCTAGAGTGGTTCCCTCGTCTGTCCGATCAACTGCGGATGTACCGTGGACTGTTGATACATGTAGATGTAGGGGTTAAGCACAATGCCGGAGATCTCAGCAAAATTAGTCAAAGAACTGCGCGATAAGACTGGCGCAGGCATGATGGACTGCAAAAAAGCCTTGCAGGAAAACGAGGGTGACATCGCCAAAGCTGGCGAATGGTTGCGGCAGAAAGGGATTGCCTCAGCCGAGAAAAAAGCCGGCAAGGTCGCAGCAGAAGGGTTGGTTGACAGCTATATCCACACCGGTGGTCGTATCGGTGTGTTGGTAGAAGTCAACTGCCAAACCGATTTCGTAGCTCGCAACGAAGACTTTCAGGCTTTAGTGCGCAATATTGCCATGCAGATTGCCGCTTGCCCGAACGTTGAGTATGTGCGCACCGAAGATATCCCCGCTACCTTCGCGGAGAAAGAAAAAGAGATTGAAATGGGTCGGGATGATTTGGCCAGCAAGCCCGAAGCCATCCGCGAGAAAATTGTAGTCGGGCGCATTGAAAAGCGCCTGAAAGAGCTCTCGTTGATGGATCAGCCCTACATCAAGGATCAAAGCATCACGGTGCAAGAGTTGGTCACCCAGAATGTGGCCAAGCTGGGTGAAAACATCCAGGTGCGTCGCTTTGTGCGCTTTGTTCTAGGAGAAGGCATCGAGAAGGAAGAGTCTGACTTTGCTGCAGAAGTAGCCGCCCAAACCGGTGCTGCTGCGCCTGCTGCGGTTGCAGAAGCGCCTGCTGCGGTGGAAGAAGCTGCCGCTCCGGTAGAAGACAAGGCTCCGGCTTCAGACACCAAGCCTTCTAGTGGTAAGAAGAAGGGCGGCGGTAAGAAGAAAAAGTAGGGACTCAAAGGATGTATGGGGGGCGATCGCTCCCCCAAATCCAATCCTGAACTCTAGCGTTTTTCATCATCCTGAGGGGCTGTTCTGCAGTCCCTTTTTTATGACATTTTTTGTGGCATTGTTCTGGCGATCGCGGGGAAGTGATTCGGTTATCCGCCGTTGGGCCACCCTCGAATGGGAGCAGCGAAGAGACGGATGTGGATATGATAGAAAAGGCAAGGGAGAGCGATCGCCCAGACTACTTTCCATGCCATCTCCCCACCGGAGCATTCCACGATGATTGTCAAAGCAAAAAACCGGAAGCTGGCTATTATCCTAGCCTTTGCAGGAGCCGTGGCTCCTGTCTCGGGGCTACACAAGTTTTACCTTGGGCAATATGGCTGGGGCATTCTCTACCTGCTTCTATCCTGGACGCCGATTCCCCGCGTTGCCAGCGCCATTGAGGGCGTGTGGTACCTCTCCCAGCATCCCGATGAATTTGACCTGACCATGAACCCCAACCTGGCACCCCAGACTCCGGCAGAGCCGCCGGTGGATCCCAAACAGGTGGGGGCGATCGCGGATTCTCTACGCCACCTGGATCAACTGCGGCAAGATGGGCTAATTTCCGACTATGAATTTGAGCAAAAGCGACGACAGTTACTCGATCGCATTGCCTAAACCCCATTCGCCACGTGGCAGAGGAGTGACCCATGACGCGATCGCACTGGCTAACAGCCATGGGACGGATGGGCAACGGTCTAAAAACCCGCCTGCAGCCCCTAAAAACCCGCCTGCTGAAGGATCCCTACTATCGCTTTCAGAATGCTGAGGAACTGGCCCTGGCCGCCCAGTTAGGCGTGGTTATTGATGCCAACCAGGCCACGGTCGATGACTGGCTGCGGCTACCGGGGCTCTCGATCCACCAAGCGCGATCGCTCGTTAGCCTACAGCGTTCAGGGCTACAGTTTCATTGCCTAGAGGATATTGCAGCGGCGCTAAGCGTACCCGTATCCCATATTCAACGGCTTGCCCCTGTCCTGAGGTTTTGCTACTACGACGCCGACAGCGTTTGCACCATCCAGCCGGTGAACCCCAATAACGCTTCTGTAGAACAGCTCACCCGCATTCCCGACGTGGATCTGTTTTTAGCTAGGGCGATCGTCCAAAATCGTGAGCAGCAGGGTCGGTTTCAAAGTATGGCTGACCTACAGCAGCGACTAGCCCTCCCAGCCTCTCTGATGGCCAGCTTGATCCATTACCTCGTGCTTTAACTCGCTAGATCCATCGGAGGCGGGCTAGAAGCATCCTCGTACTTGACCCGAGGCGGACGCGGAATAACACCCAAGCGATCGAGGGGCCAAAACCGCACGATCGCCCGTCCAATAATATTTTGGCGAGGCAAAAATCCCCACACATGGGAGTCAAAGCTATAGTTGCGATTATCGCCCAGCATAAAAACCTGATCCGGCGGCACCACCAAGGGATTCAGCACATAGTTCGGCGGCTCGGCAATGTAGGGTTCGGCGATCGCCACGCCATCCACCCACACCCGCCCATCTTGCACCTGCACCACCTGTCCCGGCCCGGCAATGAGACGTTTGATAAACACTTGATTGGCTTCATAGCCTTGGGCCTGCAGCGCCTCCGGCGGCATAAACACCACAATGTCGCCGGGCTGAGGCTCACGAAAGGCATAGGATATTTTTTCAATCACCAAGCGATCGCCCACTTCCAACGTCGGCACCATGGAGTCTGAGGGAATAAACCGAGGTTCGGCAATGAAGAGGCGCACCAGCAACGCTAATGCTACGGCGATGACAATCGTGCGCAAGGTATCGCGACGAGGTTCTTGCGGCAATTGAGGATCAGGCGTATCCCCGGAGCCACCAGTATGATCCGAGGCATCAACCGTTACCGTCGAGGTAGGCAGTTCGTCAGGGGCACGATCCGCATCGGATCCAGTCGGGGGCTTCGTCGGGTTTGAATCTTGGGCGGTCATAAAAGCGTCAACCTGAGGCGTGCGACTGGGCGAGCAAGGTGGGAGGGACAGGCGATCGCCCCACTGCCGAGACAGTACCCAGCTTCAAAGCGTATCATACCTGTTGGATCCCTTGGGGCATTGATCCCCATGGCTAATCCATCTTGTTCTCTACCCTTCATAAGCTATGCCATCCCAACCAGACACGTGGTACATCGTGCAGCAGCCCGATGGTCAATGCGATATTACCGATACTCAACCGGCAGATTCATCCTCCCCAGCCAGCCAGCCACCCAAACAATGGGGCCCCTATGCATCTCAAGCCGAAGCGATCGCTCACCGCATCGGTCTGATTCGGGCCAGCCATTGTCGTCCACGCTAAGGTGCTCACGATCTGCTGGTAGCTAACGCACGTTCGCCTGAGTGGGTCGTCGCTGAGCAGTCATTTGGTCAGACAAGACCTCTAGAGCTTGGGAGAACTGCGGATCACTATCGGTGCCAATCAAGGTGCGATCGTTAAACAACACTTCAAGCTGCTCTTCCGTCAGCTCCACAACAATGTCTGGCTCAATACCCTCTTGGTTAATGTCTCGTCCACTGGGCGTGAGATATTTAGCCACCGTCACGGCAATCCCAGAACCATCTCCCAGACCGCGCACCGACTGCACCAGGCCCTTACCGAAGGTTTGTGTTCCCACCAAGGTGGCGCGATCGTTATCCTGCAGCGCACCGGAGAGAATCTCACTAGCACTAGCAGAACCACCATCCACCAACACCACCAGCGGTAAATCGGTTAATGCGGTGCCATTCGCTACTTCGCGATCGGAAATGCCTTGACGATTTACGGTTGAGACAATACCGCCTTCATCCAACCACATCCGAGCAATATCAATGCTGGAATAGAGCAAGCCACCGGGGTTAGAGCGTAGATCTAGAACATACCCAGAGACACCCTGAGCCTGTAGATCTTGAATCGCCTCTTCCATCTCTTGGGCGGCGTTGGCACTGAACTGGGTGAGGCGAATATAGCCAACATCACCGGTTTCCGTCTCCCGCAACGAATACCGAACTGGATGAATCTCAATCAAGTCGCGGCGTAGCTGGAACTCTAGCTCTTGCTGCCCCCGACGAATTGTCAATGTGATGTCTGTACCCACAGGTCCACGGATCAGGTTGACCGCATCGTTGACGTTCATGCCCTCCGTACTTTGGTCATCAATTTGGATGATTACATCTTGGGCCAGAATGCCAGCTTCAAAGGCAGGGGTGTCTTCGATGGGAGACACCACAACCAGCTCATCGGTCTCTTCATCCTGAGTAAGCTGAATACCAACCCCTGTGAGCTCTCCAGAGGTGTCGATTTGCATGTCACGAAATTCGCTTGGATCCATGAAGCGAGTGTAGGGATCGCCCAGTTGATCCAACATCTCACGAATGGCGACGTAGGCATCATCTTGATCCTGATAAGAGCGATCGAGATAGTCTTGGCGCACTGCCCGCCAATCGACTTGATTGAAGGTGGCGTCCACGTAGGTGCGGTCAATTAACTGCCAAACTTCGTCGATCAACTCCTTCGGACTATCTTGAAAGAAGGCCTGACCTCTAGATAGTTGCAACCCAGCACCCGTTAGCGTAACTGCCGTAACCGCTACAGCCGTTGCACCTAGAACAAGTCCGCGCTTCGTAATAACCATGTCTTGATTCCGATGAAGAGACGAGCATTAGGCCCAATCTAGCACAAGCCATATGAGAACAGGCTGAGAAATCAACCCGAATTTGGTTGATCTTGTCCTCCGATCAGCCAATTAGATTAGGGATCAACCCATCGTCCGTCTGCCTTAATCAAGTTAATCAGTTCTGACACGCCTTGATCCTCAGGCACGCGTTTGATTTCTTCGCGACCGCGATAGAGAGAGATATAGCCCGCCTGCTTACCCACATAGCCATAGTCAGCGTCGGCCATTTCTCCTGGGCCATTCACAATACAGCCCATGACGGCAATATCTAGCCCCGTCAGATGATTGGTGGCGTTGCGCACCTTGTCGAGCACTTCTTCTAGATTAAACAGGGTGCGACCGCAGGAAGGACAGGCTACATATTCCACCATGGTCTTACGCAGACCTAGGGCTTGCAGGATGCTGTAGCAGACGGGAATTTCCTTTTCAGGTGCTTCTGTGAGGGATACACGCAGGGTGTCACCAATGCCATCGGCTAAGAGGGTAGCAATGCCCGCCGTAGATTTGATGCGACCATACTCGCCATCCCCAGCTTCGGTGACGCCGAGGTGGAGGGGATAGTCCATGCCGAGGTCATCCATGCGCTTCGCCATCAGGCGATAGGCAGCTAGCATCACCGGTACGCGGGAGGCTTTTAGGGAAATGACCAAATTACGGAAATCCAGGGACTCACAGATTCGAATAAACTCTAGCGCCGACTCCACCATGCCTTCGGGCGTATCGCCATAGGTGAAGAGCATCCGTTCTGCTAGGGAACCATGGTTGACCCCAATGCGCATGGCTTTGCCTTGGTCACGAAGGGAGATGACCAGCGGCTCTAGGGTTTCGCGAATCTTGTCGCCAATTTCGTCAAACTCGCTTTGGCTATATTCGGTGCGATCGCTCTTGGGTTTTTCAAACACATACAGCCCGGGGTTGATGCGCACCTTATCGACATGCTTGGCCACTTCTAGGGCAATCTTCATGCCGTTGTGATGGACATCGGCGACGAGGGGAACAGGCTGATAGGTTTCTTCGAGCTTTTGTTTAATAACAGCAAGAGCCTTGGCATGGGCCATGCTGGGCACCGTTACCCGCACAATTTCACAGCCAATTTCGTGGAGTCGGCGAATGCCTGCCACCGAGCCCTCGATATCTAGCGTATCTTCGTTAATCATCGACTGCACTACCACCGGGTGGCCACCGCCAATGGTGACCGTCCCCACCGGCACGGGGCGGGTTTTACGGCGACGAATGGTGGTATCAAAGGCGTCGGCAGCCGGATTAGATGCAGTGGGAGTGGGCAGGGTTTGCATAAAGGATTCGCCAAAATGCGGATTAGTTGAGGGGCAGGTTAGACAAAGGCGATCGCTCTGACTAACATGTGTCTTTCTTCCAGATTGCCATAGTTGGGTTAACTTTTGGCAAACAGCAAGGCGATCGCCACCAAGTCGGGGTTTTCAAGGATCAGGTTTCAAGGATCAATAGAGCCGATGAAACAACTTATTTTAAACCAGAGATGACCTTAGCCATGTCAAAGTCACTCGCCGTCAGCCCCCCAGCATCGTGGCTGGTTAGGGAAATCGTCACCTTGTTGTAGGACACGGCGATGTCTGGGTGGTGGCCTGCTGCTTCCGCCGGTTCCACTAGGCGATTCACAAAAGCGATCGCTTCAATGAAGTCTTTAAACGTACGCTGGCATTGAATCTCGTTGCCCACCAACGTCCAACCTGACAGATCGTCTAAACGCTGTTGAATATCGGTTTCACTTAGAAGCTGAGCCATGATGATTCTTCCTTTTATCTGCACTGGATCGGGGCAAGGGACATCACACTAGGCGATCGCCATTGGATTCACCCACCGTTGATGCCTACCTCTGGGGCCACCCTACCATGGGCAACGCTATTAAGTAGACTACCTTCACGCTATCGGGTTCTCGCCCTCCAAGGCAAGCGCGATCGCTTCAGAGTTTTTGATACATAGCCTCGATATCCCCCTATTAATCCTGCTATCAACTCTCCGTGACAGCATTCCTTTCTCGGTATGCGATCGCTCTCCAACAAATAGGTAAAATCAACACAACCCCATCCCTCAATACCGAAACTACACTTCATTGAGGATACGGAATCATCCATCATCTTTAGCCACTGACCGTGCTTTACTGTATCGTCATCGTCGCGTTTAGGAATCAGTCATGTCATCTGCATCTGCTAAACCGCCATCGTCCTCTCAAGCTACAACCCCAAAACCAGCGGCTAGAGGCACCGCTTCGACAACCTCCCAGGCTGCCAAGACAGGCTCCTCCCCTGAATCACATCAACCTCGCACACCGGTGCTTGAGGATGCTTGGCAACGCTTTGGAGACTACGACAAGAACGCCGTCAAAGCTCAAAAAGCCTTCATTCAACAACGAAAATGGGTCGCCAGCCTAGGAGTTGCCTCTACCACCATTGCTGTCTTATACCTAGTCTTAGAAGTTGCCTTGGGGCAAGAAGGGCCACCCCTCTCAGACTTTATTAAATCAGTCGCCACCGGCCGACTGCGCAATGCCAACGAGGCCATCATGGGGTCAATGAGTCTCTTGGTGATTCTGCTGCCCATTTTGGTAACTATTCTGATTGCTGCCTCCATCAAATTCAATATGGGGGTCAACTGGGTCATGCTGCGGGGTAGTGCAGAAACCCTCAAAAAGGAAATCTATCGCTATCGCACCCAGGTGGACATCTACGCTGCAGATGCATCTGAGTTACGAGAGGTTGTCTTAGCTCGCAAGATTAAAGTTGTCGGCAAGCACGTCATGGAGACTCAGGTCAATCAATCAGGGCTGGAAGTCTATGATGGTGAACTACCACCGCCCTATGGCGCAGCGCGATCACGAGGAGATGATGGTTTCTCAGACCTGACCGCCGACTTGTACCTGATCTATCGTCTAGAAGATCAGTTTGACTATTATCGCAAAAAAGCTCAGCGGCTTGGGCGAGAACTCACCCAGCTTCAATGGTGGGTTTATATCCTCGGCGGGGTTGGCACCCTCTTGGCTGCCGTGGGCTTTGAAGTATGGGTTGCCGTCAGCAGTTCCTTTGCCGCGGCCTTTGCCGGATTTCTGGAATTTAAGCGGGTAGAACCCAACCTTGTCTCTTGCAACACCGCCGCATCAGACTTGTACGATCTGCGGGCCTGGTGGCGAGCCCTCCCAGAATCAGCCCGGCAGCAACAGGCCAACATTGAAGCCCTCGTCAATGGCACGGAGCAGATCATCCAGGGCGAAAATTCCAGTTGGGTGCAAGAAATGCGAGACGCCCTAGCTGAACTCTACGGTGATCAGGAACAGGTGCAAGCCGATCAGCTCCAGAAAATGGCGGAGCAAGGTACGTTGATCAATGTGCGAGACGACCGAGAGATCGTCCAACAGATCGTAGTTGGACCCATGCTTAACCCGCAGGAGGAAGCAGGCGGATCAGAAACGAACGTGTCAGAAACGCCAGAACCACCGGCGATCGCCCCTGATCAAGCCCAAGACTCCATTGATATAGATATCTCTGATGATGACGATATAGACATCTCTAGTGATATGAACGTCTCTGAAGTTGACCCTGGAACTATCTCCGGCCCCGACCACGTGGTTCTCTCAGAGTTCAACGACCCGGATCAGGTCGATCTTTCAGAGTTCAACGTGGATCTCTCAGACTTCTTTGACCCTGCGGATGACCTGCCTAGCACAACCTCCGAGAACCAAGACACCCAGGAAACCCCAGACGACATTGATTG
>DATNRH010001038.1 GCA_036703605.1 Candidatus Obscuribacterales bacterium
ACGCCCAACGCCCACCCCGCCCGCCCATGCCACCCGCCCCACCACCGCCACCGCGATCGGGTGCGCCTGCGAGCGAAGCCACCCAACCCATCTCGCCCCAGACCATGGTCATGCCATCTGCGCCTAGCGCTCCCCCTCGCACTGGAGCACCGCCCAAGCCACCCAGCGCACCACCAGCACCACCAGCCGGTCATCGCCCTGCTGCACCGCCACCCATGCGCATGGCGGCAAAAAGTCGCGTCAGCCCCGGTTCGCCTACCCTGGCGCAGTTGGTCAAAGAAGCCTTCGATAAAGGATTCTCGGATATTCACGTGGGTGTAGGAGAGACACCGCGTTTTCGTAACCGAGGCGAAATTGATACTACGGAATATCCGGTCACTGACGAAAATACCTTCTTCAGTTGGCTCGGCGAAGTTCTCTCGGATCAAGAAATTCAGCGATTCAAAGACACCCTTGATTTTGATGGAGCCGCCCAGTACGACTTCGCTCGGGTACGGATCAATATCTTTGATTCCATTCGCGGGCCAGCCATGGTCATGCGATTGATTCCCATGAAGATTTTGACCATGGAGCAGCTTAATCTGCCGCCGGTCTTCAAGGATATTTGTCACTATCACAAAGGTTTGATCTTGGTGACCGGGCCCACGGGCTCCGGGAAATCAACCACCATGGCAGCCATGATTGACTATATCAACAAGGAAATGCCCAAGCACATCATTACCATTGAAGACCCAGTGGAATTTGTGCACCAAAGCCGTAAAGCCTTGATCAAGCAGCGGGAAGTAGGCATTCATACCTTGAAGTTTGACAATGCCCTGAAAGCCTCCCTGCGAGAAGATCCAGACATCATTCTTGTGGGGGAAATGCGTGACAAGGAAACCATCAGCACCGCCCTCAAAGCAGCGCAGACAGGACACTTGGTCATCGGTACCCTGCACACCAACAGCGCCGTGAAAACCATTGAGCGGATTCTCAACCTCTATGATCCAGCGGAGCAAGAGCCGGTCAGAATCTCGGTAGCAGAAGCACTGGTAGCGGTGATTGCCCAAGGGCTATGTCGTACCACAGATGGGAAGCGGGCTGCCTTCCACGAAATCTTGCTGAATACCGATGCCATTCGTGACTACCTGCGTCGAGGAGATCTAGACGAGGTAGAAGCCATGGTGCCGCGCTGTACCTTTGACGGCATGTGTACCATGAACCAGTCGCTCTATCAGCTCTACGAAGCCGGACGCATTACGGAAGAGACGGCTCTGGAGATGTCACCCAAGCCCAACGAAATGGCGCAGATTCTCAGAGGTCGAGTCTAGGTTGGTGGGGGTGCAGGAGTCGATTATTCCTTCGTCGTATAAGGGAATTGTCCTATTTACGCCCGGAGGAGACGTCATCTATGCCATCGATGAACATAAGCAAGATCGGTGGCATTTACAGCTTTGTGCCGTGCTGCAGGAGTTGCTGGGGTTGCCGGAGCCGCCTCACTTTTTGGTGCCTTGCTTTACGGCAACCATTGACTGCTGGCTGGATCCTAGAAGTCAAACGCGCTGCCAGGTGGCCGAGATGTCGCCCATGGTGCAGCGATACCAACCCTTACTGAATGTGTTGTTTTACAGCTTGGATTTGCAATGGTCGGTTTTACCGAATCCTGGGCCAGGTTGTGATCCGGCTGTTTTGATGACCTATCGATCGCGTTTTCCAGAACTCTGGCAATCCCACGATCTAGTTGTCAAGCTCGACGATTCCCTAAGGCGATCGCGATCGCCTCAAGCAGAGCCCTGGTTATCCAGCAACCCCACCGCCAATTCTCCCCAAGGTTACGTCTTTCGTCTGTTTGTCAGCGGACAAAGCTTGGTCACCGAACAAGTTCTACAAAGCCTCCATCAGGTCTTAGAGCGATCGCTGCAGCGCCCCTACACCCTGAAAATTGTCGATGTGAAAAAGCACCCAGAAATTGCCGAGCTCAACCAAATTACGGCAACACCTACCTTGGTGCGCATTTGGCCCAAACCGGTGAAACGGGTGGTGGGCGACCTCAATAGCGTCGGTAGAATTCTTCAAGACATGACTTCAGCCTTTTAGGCAAGCTATGGCGCTTACGAGTCTACTGCAGAGTTGTCGAGCCAAGAATCTGTGCAGCAGCCTCCATTCATTGTGCATACCATCGGGGGAACGAGCGCCAAGCAGACACCACCATCAAACGGCATTGGGTTGATGGGTGTGGGACAACATCGATTGCACCACGCTGCGAACGAACAGCAGGTCACTCGATAAATCTACGATGTGCACCAGTCCTGAATCAATTAAATCCGTGGCGCGATCGCTGCTGAGCTCTCCCCGAACAGCGGCGGCTAGCTCATCCGCCGTACGTCCACTACCGGCAATCACCAACACCGGCCGCCCCACTCGTACGCTATTGGACGCATCCTGCCAGGCAATTCGACCACCATTCACCAACACCGTCACCGATGGCGCATCCACATTCAAAGCCGTAGCCACGTTAGCAATCCACGGAGCTTCATCCCCCCAAAGCCCCCCCGGCACCAACACAAAATGGGTATGGTGGGGTTCGAGGGGCGCATTTTCATCCGACGGCAGGGTACAGCTCTGGGGCAAAATCACCGTACCGATCGCCGCCACGCCCACCAAAGGAAAGGTGCTGGCCGTGGCTTGCCGGGCCTCGCCCATCAACTTCATCACACCAGCATCTGTACCACCATCAATCACCACCCCATTCAGGGATTGGATCACCGGTGCTAGCACCTCCGTAAACAGCGATCGCAATTGACTAAAGCTTTCCTCAGAAATGCCGCTAGCTCCTCCCACCACCACCAGTGTCGGCCGCGCTATGGGCAACCCCAGTTGGGTCAAGAGCGGCCCGATCTTAGACCGAGCGGTGGATCGGTGTAGTTGAATAGCCACCGCTGTATTTCCATTGGGAAACTCTAATTGGAAGGGATCTGGGGTTGGGAAAGATTTCATCGTTGCAAGTGCAGAGACATTAGGCAACTACTGAACGTTAAACTATAGCGATCGCTGAACCAAAGTCCATGAGTTGGTGCAGCGAACTACCCAACCCACCCAACTATTCACGCCCAAGTGGGAGGAAACCTAGCACCTCCCAGGTATAACTTCTACGTTATAGCCTACCCAGGGTCGCCTAGACACGAGACTTGCTATGCGAAGCAAAAGACAGCGATCGCTAGAGCCTTTAGGGGGCATGGCAGTATAGCAATCCACCGCACAATAATCTATCGGGCTAGATGTAAAGCATGACGCACCAGCCCTGTGCATCCCTAGCAAGCAGCCATCTTGAGAGGTCTGGAACTCACATCCCATTCTGCAGGGCATGATCGCCCCTCAACACTAAACCTTGCCCAATCGTAGGCGGATTTATCTTGAATTCTCAAGTTTCCCCACAACGAGTAACGCTCCGTAACATTCACGGGACATCCCAGACCATCCCGAGACCAGTTGGCGAGCCTAGGGATGGAGGGCAAGAGCCTTGTCTAGAGGGATTGCTGGATGCTAAAGGGATTGCTGAAACAGCGCTTTCACCTTCATCCAAGCATCGGCAGCGGCGGCCGCCTGATAGCTAGCGCGGCGATCGCAGAAAAAGCCATGGTCGGCTTCGGGGTAGCGAAAGATTTGGTGGGGCACATGATGCGCTGTTAAGGCTGCTTCAATTTGCTCCACATGCTCGGGAGGAATACTCATATCTTCCATGCCAAAAAAGGCATAGACAGTGCCGGTAATATGGCCTGCGCGGGTCAAGGTAGGGTCGCCGCCGCCTGGACACCAGGTTGGAATGCCAGCACCGTAAAATGACGCGGTCGCGGCTACAGCCGGCAGGGTAGCGGCGAGAAAGGCCACATGCCCACCAAAACAAAACCCAATACAGCCCACCCCACCGGGTTTACTAGCTGGCTGTTGGCTTAGAAAATCGATGGCCGCCTGCACATCGCCCAATAGCTCATCCGCATGGGTCTGGTCTTTATACTGTCGCCCTAGTTTGATATCGTCTAGGGTGTACCCGGCTTCAAAGCCAGGAGCTAACCGTTGGTAAAGAGCCGGGGCGATCGCAATGTAGCCTTCCCGGGCAATACGCTCTGTGATGTCTCGAATGTGGGCATTCACCCCAAAGATTTCTTGCACAACGACCACAGGAGGATAGACACCATCGGCAGCGGGCTGGGCCATATAGGCATCGATCGCCAAACCATCATGGTTGACCTGGACATGGCGTGTTTGAAGATCCGAATGGCTCATAACTAAATTCCTAAGACAATGGGGGTATGGAACATGATGGATGGACGCAGAAGGGGCAGGCAGCGATCGCAGCACTCCCCTCGTGAGCCCGGATACCTAAGCGTGCGAAGATAGTGCTAGCAATTCTGAAGACTAGCGGGGGCAAGTATAGGCCCTTGTGCTACGAAGCATGTCAGCTATGATTGCCCATAACAATCGCATTCTCCTCAATCCGGCATCCGGCATCGTAGGTTAGCGTTAGCCCTAATCAGCAGCCCTAAATGGGCCATCCAGTTAGGGTTTTAACACAGGTTTTTTAAACGCTTCAAGATTCTATTGGTCGTTGGTTTTCATCGAGCGCATGGCGGAGGCTCTGGTCTATGGTTCAGTTTCACATTCAACCCGATAGCGAGATCCCAGCGTCTACTCAGCTCTACAACCAAATACGCTTTGCGATCGCTTCGCGGCAGTTTCCACCTGGGCATCGGCTGCCCAGCACCCGGCAGTTGGCTATGCAAACGGGTCTCCATCGCAACACGATTAGCAAAGTCTACCGCCAGCTCGAAGATGCTGGTGTGGTGGATGCTCGGGCTGGGGCTGGCATTTTTGTGCGGGCTCAGGGCGACGAAGGCGTTGCCAAAACCGGCTCCCCGCTCCTGGCCCAATATCCCGAGGCCAACAAGCTGGTGCAGCAAAGTGTTGATAAGCTGTTGAGTCAGGGCTGCAGCCTCAGTCAGGCGCGGGAACTATTTCTAGCAGAAATTGACTGGCGGTTGCGCTGCAGCGCCCGCGTGTTGGTCACTTCACCGAGTCAAGACATTGGCGCAGGGCAGTTGATGGTGCAAGAGCTAGAACAGGCGCTGAAGATTCCGGTGCAGTTGGTACCCCTGGAAGAACTAGAGCAGGTTCTGGATCAAGCGCGTTCAGGCACGGTGGTCACCAGCCGTTACTTTATTGGTGAAGCAGAAGCGATCGCTGCCCCGCGTTCGGTACGCGTGATTCCGGTTGATATCTACGACTACGCCCAGGAAATGCAGTTGCTGACCAAGTTGCCCACGGGTAGCTGTTTGGGCATTGTCAGCCTCAGCAGCGGTATCCTCAGAGCAGCGGAGGTGATTATCCACAGTCTGCGGGGTGAGGAGCTGCTGGTGATGACGGCTCAGACGGATGATGCCTACAAGCTCAGCTCGATTGTCCGCAGTACCCAAGTGATTGTCTGCGATTTGGTGAGCGTTCCTCGGGTGAAAGCTGCGATTCAAGAGGCGCGCAATGATCTGATTCGTCCGCCCCAAGTGATTACCAGCAATAACTATGTGGGTATGGATTCCATCGAGGTCTTGAAGCGAGAGCTGGGGCTGGATTAAGCCAACCTGCGAGAGCAGGCGTTGTCACCGGCATCCATCACCAGCCCCAAGACCTTGTGGGACTAGAGCGATCGCTGCAGTTGAATCTGCAACGGATCCTCGGGCTGGCGCAGAATACCCAAACGCTGAGTTGTGGAGGGCGATCGCCCCATCTCATCCCACAGCATCCAGCGACTACCCGCTGGTAAATCTTCCAAGCGATCGCCCCTCGGGGTCAACCAAACCAAGGGCAGATCCGGACGCTGACCCGCGATCGGCCGAGGCTCTTCATCGGCCTGGGTGGCCGCCAAAACTTCAAGCACCTGCTGCTGCCCGTCCACCGTCCCCGTCCCCGCCGTCCAGAGGCTCACCTGCAGTTTTTGCTTCAAGGCATAGAAATATAGCGACGCTGCCACAATCACCGCTTCTTCAAAGGCTGCCGCCGGCCAAGCTATGCCGCTATCCAAGGCAATCACCAAGGCCTGACCGCCGGTGATCACCTCCAACTCCCGCACCCGCAGATCGCCATAACGAGCGCTCGATCGCCAATGCACCATGCGAATCGGATCCCCCCAGCGGTAGGGCCGCAGGGCCCGGGTCATGCCTTCGCTAGCGCTATCGGGACGTTGAATACTTTGCAGCTCTTTCTGCTCATCGGCTCCCTGCTCATCCACCAAGGGACAGGACGACAGCGGCAATACCTGGGGATAGACCACAGCGATCGCGGGCTGAGTGAACGCCTGCCGCCGCCAGAAGAGACCAAAGGGAGCCGCCGTCCGCAGATGCACCGTATGCCAACGGTAGACCCCCCGCTGTTCCATCACTCGGCTATAGGCCCAGCGGTATTGCCCTTGGGCCGCCAAGGTTTCCAAGGCCGACCGTTCTGGCGCACCCACCACAAACGGCAGCAGGTCAGAAAGTTCGAGCAGTCCCCGAGCCTGGGGCGTGGGATTATCAATCCGCAGTTCCACCTGCAAGGCATCGCCAGCGCTGATGGGATAGATGGGCATCCGACTCACCTGCAAACGCTTCAGCGATCGCGGCGGCAACAGGGCAGCGATCGCCAACATGGCCAACATGCCGCCACTGATCACATACAGCCAGCCAGCCATGGTGTTGGTCGCCGCCGCAAAGAAAAATACAGCCAACCCCAGCAGCAGCCAGCCGCCATAGGACGGAGACACCCAACGAGTTTCAAGCCAATCTGACCATGCCTTTGTTTGTCGCATCCACGCTTCTCCAGATTTGCCTCCATCCTAGCCGAGGGCTGGGCGAAGCCCCCAGGGATCGCAGTAATTCGAGTTCACTGCCGCAGACCAAAAGCAGTCAAGTTATAATCTTGACGGAGTACGTATATAGGCGTTGCGAATGAGTAATCCCCTAGTCCAGGCTTTTTTCGTGGGACGAGCAGCAGCAGAACTGCTGAGCGAGCAATTTGAGTCCACCGTCACCCACACCCTGAGCGATCTAGGCAAATTTGATGCAGAGCAGCGCGAGCGCTTGCGTCAATTTACAGAAGAGGTGCTAGACCGAGCCAAGCAGTCTGAAGAATCTGCCATGGGCGATCGCCCCCCTGCGGATGCCCCTGCCGCCGGTTCTCCTTCCGATTTGCAGACCATGCTAGATGAACTGCGCGCTGAAATTGCCCATCTGCGCGCCACCCTGCAGCGCCACCGCAACTCTGCCCCCTAACCCATCCGGTCTCAACTCGTTCTCAACAGCTTGGAAAAATCCATGCCGCTGGGTTGCCCGATCTCCCTAGAAAGGGAACCATAATAGAAAAAGCTGTTTAGAACTCCTGGATTGAAGCGCGAGTGACCGTCTTGCCTGATCGTCCCAGTCGTGATGCTGCCGCATCTGAATCTATCCCGTCTCCAGTCGGGTCGTCTGTGCCCTCTGGTCTATTGTCTAATCCGTCAGAACATCGGGGCATAACCGTGAGCGATCGCTCCAAACTGCATACAAGCAAAAAATACCGCTGGAACCGTGAGCGCTACTCTCGGCAACGTCGCTATGTAGATATCTGGACGTTTGTCCTCAGACTCTTGGCGTCCCAATGGCTGTATGGCAAGTCCTGGAGTTATGCCGGCGGCATGACCGACGAAAAGCAGACGCTGCGGCGGCGACGCTTGGCAGTATGGATTCGAGAAACACTCTTGGATTTAGGGCCCACCTTCATCAAAGTTGGGCAATTGTTCTCCACGCGGGCAGACCTCTTTCCTAGCGAATATGTGGAAGAACTATCGAAGCTACAGGACAAGGTGCCAGCCTTCAACTACGAACAGGTTGAAGCCATCATCGAGCAAGACCTCGGCAAAACCATTCCCGAACTGTATCAAAGCTTCGACCCCATTCCCCTAGCTGCCGCCAGCCTTGGGCAGGTGCATCGAGCCCAGCTTCACAGCGGCGAAGAAGTGGTGGTGAAAATCCAGCGACCGGGTTTGAAAAAGCTGTTCACCATTGACCTCGCCATCCTCAAAGGCATCGCCCGCTACTTCCAAAACCATCCCGACTGGGGACGGGGGCGCGATTGGATGGGTATTTATGAAGAATGCTGCCGAATTCTTTGGGAAGAAATTGACTATCTGGGCGAAGGGCGGAATGCCGACACCTTCCGACGGAACTTTCGCAATGAAGGATGGGTGCGCGTGCCTCGGGTGTATTGGCGCTATGCCTCATCGCGAGTACTCACCCTAGAATATTTGCCGGGCATCAAGATCAGCCACTACGACGCCATTGAAGCAGCCGGGCTCGATCGCAAAAACCTGGCCCAACTGGGAGCCCGCGCCTACCTGCACCAACTGCTCAACAATGGATTTTTCCACGCCGACCCCCACCCCGGCAACATTGCCGTGAGTTCAGACGGAGCGCTGATCTTTTACGACTTCGGCATGATGGGTCAGGTGCCAGCCATCACCCGCGAGAAACTGCTCAACACCTTCTTTGGCATTGCCCAAAAAGATGCTGAACAAGTGGTGGCATCCTTGGTGGAACTAGGAGCCCTAGCGCCTGCCGAGGATATGGGCCCCGTGCGGCGATCGGTGCAGTACATGCTGGACAACTTCATGGATCAGCCCTTTGAAACCCAGTCCGTCGCAGCCATCAGCGATGACTTATATGATATTGCCTATAATCAACCCTTCCGATTTCCCGCCACCTTCACCTTTGTGATGCGGGCATTTTCGACCCTGGAAGGGGTGGGCAAGGGTCTCGATCCAGACTTTAACTTTATGGAGGTTGCAAAACCGTTTGCAATGCAGCTTATGACCGACGGACGTTCATCCCTAGAAACCGATGGACTGCTGGGAGAAATTGGCCGCCAGGCCGCTCAAATGAGCAGTACAGCCCTAGGCTTACCCCGACGCATTGACGATACAATCGATAAACTAGAGCGAGGGGATATTCGGGTACGGGTGCGCTCCATTGAGAGCGATCGCCTTCTGCGGCGAATCAGTACCGTAAACCTGGGAATGAACTATACTATTTTGGCTGGCACGTTCACTCTGTCCGCCACGATTTTGCTAGTGAGTGAGTACGTGATCTTAGCTAGTGTGATGGCAATCCTTGCAGTAGCTTCAGCGATCGCTCTCATCCGCCTGTTAATGCGTCTAGATCGCTACGATCGTATGTTTTGATGTTTTCCTTGGGTAGCGCCACGCTGTATGAAACGGATTTTCTCGGGGCTAACAGACACAGGGCTAGTGCGCTCTGTCAATCAGGATGCGTACTATATTGACCCCGATGGTCGGTTTTGCCTAGTCGCTGATGGCATGGGCGGCCATGCGGGCGGACAAGAAGCCAGTCGCTTAGCCACCGATACCATCCGTGAGTACTTAGAAACCCACTGGAGCTTTCCGGCCAAGTCCCATCAGTTACTGGAAGAGGCGCTGCTGAAAGCGAACCACGCCATTTTGAAAGATCAGCGCGACCATCCGGAGCGATCGGACATGGGAACCACCGTGGTGGTGGTACTCTTTCGCGATGACCAGCCCTCCTGCGCCCATGTCGGCGACTCACGCCTCTATCGCCTACGAGGTTCTCGGCTCGATCAAATTACCGAAGACCATACCTGGGTACGACGAGCGCTGAAGTCTGGAGAATTAACCACCGATCAAGCCCGTCTCCATCCCTGGCGACATATTTTGTCGAAATGCCTGGGGCGAGATGATGTGCGCCAAATCGACGTGCAGACCTTTGAGCTAGAACCCAACGATCGCCTCATTCTCTGCAGTGATGGTCTCACGGAAGAGCTATCCGATCACTTAATTGCCTTTCACCTCAAATCCATTCGCGCCTGTGACCAAGCCGCCAGCGCCCTGGTCAATGCAGCCAAAGGCAAGGGTGGCCGCGATAATATTACCATCGTGATTGTCTCCAATGAGCAGTCTGACTAGCGCGATCGCTCCCCGGAATCTGCACTAGCATGACTCCGAGACCCAAAGGTGGCGATCGCCCTTTTCAACCCCAAGTCTCTGGTCTAGTCTGGAGTGAATAAGACATCTGGAATGCACCCGTGGGGAAAGGAGTCACGCCATGTTGAGTTGGGATCATCGGCCAACGTTGTCCACCATGGGCCGCGAGCGGGCGTGGGTTGAGATTAACCACAGCCACCTAGCCTATAATGTCCAAGCCATTCAAGCTCTCTTGGCTCCAGGCACAGACCTAATGGCGGTGGTGAAAGCTGATGCCTATGGTCATGGGGCGGTGACCATTGCCCAAACCGCCCTCCAGGCTGGGGCCACCTGGCTAGGCGTAGCCACCATTCCCGAAGGCATCGAACTGCGGGAAGCAGGGATCCAGGCTCCCATTCTCTTGCTGGGAGCCACCAATACCGTCGAGCAAGTGCGGGCGATCGCTCACTGGCAGTTGCAGCCAACACTCTGCACCGAAAAACAGGCCCTGGTCTTTGCCGAGGCGATGGACTCCGCAACCCATCCGCTCCCGGTTCACCTCAACGTCGATACGGGCATGTCGCGCCTGGGAGTTCCCTGGCAGCAGGTACTTCCCCTCGCCCAGCATATTCAGCGATCGCCCCATCTCCACCTGGCCAGCGTCTACTCCCACTTTGCAACAGCGGATGATCCGGATGTGCAGACCCTTCAGCACCAACGCGATCGCTTCCAGCAGGTCATCCAAACCCTAGGCGATCATGGCATCGTTCCGCCCATGCTGCATCTAGCGAACTCCGCCGGCACCCTGGTTGAGTCCAGCCTCCATTACGACCTCGTCCGGGTCGGGCTAGCCATCTACGGGCTTTATCCCGCCCCCCATTTTCGGGCCAGCATCGATCTCAAACCCGTGCTGCAAGTGAAAGCCCGCGTCACCCAGGTGAAAACCCTACCCCCCCAGACCGGCGTCAGCTATGGGCATCGATTTGTCACCCAGCGAGAAACTCGGCTAGCCGTTGTTGGCATTGGCTATGCCGATGGCGTACCCCGCTTGCTGTCCAACCGCATGAACGTTCTCTTACGAGGACAGTTTGTTCCCCAAATTGGCGCGATTACCATGGATCAGCTCATGCTCGACGTGACCGACCTTGCCGAAGTCCACGAGGGTGATGTGGTTACCCTACTGGGGCACGATCAGGACGCCACCATCTCTGCCGACGACTGGGCCGACACCCTAGGAACCATTTCCTGGGAAATCCTTTGCGGCTTTAAACATCGCCTACCGCGATTATCCCTATCCTCACCGGCAACCGCCACCGCCAAACCCCTAACCCTTTCCTAACCCTAAGCACCAAGGAGACATCGATGGGATACCCTACCGTGATTTTGCCAGGCTACTTCGCCGGTGCGGCCCCTTACCAAACCATGGAGAAAACCTTGGCAGAGCTAGGCTTTCCCAGTGTCACCGTGCCCCTGTCTCGCTGGGACTGGGTGCCCACGGTGGGCGGGCGGTCGATGGGAGGAATTCTAGAAAAACTCGATCAAACCGTGAAACAGGTGATGGAAACCACGGGAAGCGATCGCATCAACCTCATCGGCCATTCCGCTGGCGGCTGGATTGCGCGGATCTACCTCGGCGAAATTCCCTATACCATCCATGCCAAAGACACCGGCAAGCCCATGCTCTGGAAAGCGCATCCTTCCGTAGCCACCCTGATGACCCTAGGCACCCCCCACGTTAGCCAAGAACGCTGGACGCTGCGCAACCTCAACTTCGTTAACGATAACTATCCCGGCGCATTTCATCCCACGGTGCGCTACGTCTGCGTGGCTGGCAAAGCCGTCTTGGGCGATCGCTCCCTAGCAGGCTGGTTCACCTACAACAGCTACCTACTCACCTGCGGCAACGGAGCCTGTTGGGGCGACGAAATTACCCCCATCTCCGCCGCCCACCTAGAAGGTGCCGAAAATCTAATCTTGGATCAGGTCGTCCATTCGCCCCGAGCCGGCAAGCGCTGGTATGGCAGCCCCGACATCATCCCCACCTGGGCTGCCTATCTCGCCTAAACCACCCCTCCAACTCATGAGGCCAGCCACCTGCATCTTCAACAGGTGGCTTTTGTCGTTCCAAAACGATGGGGGACAGGAGAAGCGATCGCCCCGCCGCTCATCTGGATACCCGCGTTCTACCCCAGCGCCAACGAAAATCAACCTGAATTCGTTCATCTTGAGCAGTCTACTCAAGACGGTGTTGCTAAAACTAGCCTAATCCAATGCGCAAAAATGCTCATCATTTCACAACACACAAGGAGAAATTAGTGTCATTCTGTCAAACTTTTGTTATGATTCGTAATATAGATCAGACGGATTTGTATGGCGAATAGGGAAACCTGAATCTACACCCCCGTAACGTCTCCCAAACGTTCGGATTAGAGCTTAGATTCACGCCTACCGTCTCCAGATACCAGTCCTGCAAGAGGTCGAAGCCCGTGACAGCTTCCATCCAAGCTCTAGCAGACTACAGCACGAACCGGTTACAGCATTCAACATTGCACTCTCAGTCATGGAGGATCCATGGTAGACCCTAACACCTACGAGCTAACGATCGAGCAGCAGTTTCAAATGCGGTTGATGGAGGAATCAGCCCACGTGATGAGCCGAGAGCAAGCCCTAGATCTGCTGGTGCAGGCTTCTCAGCTTCTGATGGTCAAAGATAATGTCATCCGCAATCTATTGCAACGCACACCACTCAAAAGCTTCAGCTTTGAAAGTTAGCGATCGCATTTCTCTACTTTGGAGGACACAGATATGGACTTTATGTCATTTGATTTGAGTTTGGAGCAAAAATTCGAAGTTCAACGCATTCGCCAAGAAGTGCAGGACATGGATCGCGACCAAGCTCTTGAC
>DATNRH010001039.1 GCA_036703605.1 Candidatus Obscuribacterales bacterium
TGTGCTTCCTGGCTTGAGAGTCTACCTCATTTTTCCTTATCTCAATTTGTCTGGAGAAAGCCATCAGTTTTGGGGGGAAACTATGGCACAATAAGGAAATTAGTGGTAGAGAGGTGAGCGATGAAGAAAAGTCAGGTCAGGCTGAAAGCTGAGTTTATGGCAGAAGCTGAGGCGCTTTTTGATCAATTGATGGCGTGGGATGAACAAACCGCCAAGCCGAAATTAACCCAAATCGAAGAGATCGTGTTGCAATTACGCCAACGGTTAGGAGAGCAAATGGTCCAAGCGGTGTTAGCCCGGCAAGAGAATCGTCAGCCAGCGGAGAAACTGAGCTGTCCACAATGCCAGGGTGAGTTAGAACCCAAGGGGGAAAAGGGGAAGCGGGTTGAAAGCCAGGTAGGCAGCCTGCAGATCGAGCGAAGCTATTACTACTGTCCTGGTTGTCGGCAGGGTTTTTTCCCCTCTGGATCAGCAACTACAGATCTGGGAGAAACACTGGAGTGAGCAGGTTGCTAAACAGGCGGTGTGGCTGAGTGGATTGGTGACCTATGCCCAGGCTGAACAGATCATGCGGGAAATCGGGCGAGTGGACATATCGCAAAGCAGCGTCTGGCGGCGGGTTGATCTTTGGGGGCGCAGGCTGCAAGCCATTGAAAGCTTACAACAGGCTAAGGCTTATGGGTTCGAAGAGCCGCAAGAAATCGATCCCAACCGCTCGCTGGGGCGCATGGGGGCAGCCATGGATGGAACGATGGTGCATATCCGGGAAGAAGGCTGGAAGGAATTGAAGGTTGGTTGTGTGTTTGATATCGCTAAACGTCGCCAATATGACCCTCACACCCAGGAAGTGATCGAGTTGGGAAGTGCAATCCACAACGGTTACGTAGCTCATTTAGGGGGACCGGAAGTGTTTGGTCGCAAGATATGGGCTGAAGCCCGTCAGCGACATTGGATGCATGCTGAAGACAGCCTGACCATGGGAGATGGTGCTTTGTGGATCTGGAACCTGGTAAGTGAACACTTCTATGCCAGCCACCAGTTGGTGGATTGGTATCATGCTACCGAGCATCTGGCGAACGCAGCCAAGACCTTGAACGGCGAAGGCACGCCGGCTGCCCAGCGCTGGTATCGCCACTGGGAAACCAAACTCTACCAGGGCCACGTAGATAAACTAGTGCAGGCTCTACAAAGTCAGGCTGAACGGCAGCCTGACAAGGCAGAAGCGCTCCGCAAGGAAGCCGGTTACTTTCACAACAACCGCAAACGCATGAATTATCTGGAAATGCGCGCTGAAGGATATCCGATCGGCAGTGGCATGGTGGAGAGCGCTGCCAAACAATACAAGGCTCGTTTCACTGGCCCGGGGATGCGTTGGAGCCGCACCGGTATTGATCGCCTTCTGCCTGTCCGAACGGCGATCATGAGTGGTCGTTTCAACAAAATGTGGCGCCTGGCTTACAATTCACCCCCGATTTGAAATGCGCCCAGCCATTTTTTGAGTGTTGCCCTATTCGCGGTTTTTGATATACAATCAGGGGTATGGATCAAAGGCTGGCGAAGCAAGCCTACAAGGTGCAAATCATCCTGGTCAGCTTGTTCGTCATTCTCCTATACCTATATCTGGCGAACCGAGCTTCTCCCGATTTCTCGCTGTGGGAGCTGATCAAGGGGGTTGTCAAGTTCTTCCTGCTCATGTGGGATCGAATTC
>DATNRH010001040.1 GCA_036703605.1 Candidatus Obscuribacterales bacterium
GTCTCCTTGCCAAAGCTACCAACATCTAGGTGCTGCTAGGGTCTTGAATACATAACACGTTTAGCCTAATTTAATATCAGAGCTTCTTGGTTTATCCTGAGCTGCTTGAAGGATGAGAGGTGGATAGGGTCTTAGCGTAGATCCAAACCATTAGGCGTGGGGTAATAAATAATAGCTAAGAAACGAATGGGTAGCTCAATCAACTTTTCGGGGCCATGGGGCGTTTCGCCACGAAAGGTGAGGGAATCACCGGGTTCTAATAGGTAAGTGTGCTGACCATGGCGATATTCCATTTTACCTTCTAGAATATGCAAAAATTCCATGCCAGGGTGTTCGAAGGTGGGGAAAATTTCGAAGGCATCGTCAATGGTAATGAGAAATGGCTCAAAGAGTTTAGTCGGCCCTTGATCATAAGCTAGAAGTTGATAGGTATGACCGCTGCGAGTACCGCGCCGCACCACTTCCATGCCCTCTCCCCGTTTCACCAACTGCGCACCGCCACCGGAAACATGGTAGTTGCGAAATAGCTTGGAGAGCGAAATCCCCAAAGCATTAGCTAGTTTTACCAAGGTGTCTAAACTGGTGGAGGTTTGAGCATTTTCAATTTTCGACAACATGCCCCGAGAGATCCCCGCCTGCTCCGCCACGTCGGCAATGGTCAGTCCATGTTTTTGGCGTAGCTCACGAATGGTGCTGCCCAGATAGCGGGCGAGGGAATCAGCGATCGCCTCGGGTTCACCAACGGCGGGTAGCTTGACGGTGGGATCGATCATGGCAGTTGTCCTCAGGGCGATCGGGGTAGTCCTTCCGTAGACATCGGGAGTTTTATTGTAGCATCGAGTATCACTACAAGAAACTATGTTGACATTTGGGAAACTTTTGCCCATGATGTTCACTAAAGTTTCCTGTTGATAACTCCCATGGCATCTTCCAGGCGATATCGGTTGACCTTGTCCTGCCCTGACCGGGTGGGCATTGTAGCGGTAGTGAGCACCTTTGTGGCCCAGCACAACGGCTGGATTGTGGAAGCCCAGCACCATGCCGATCAGCCGGTGTCTCGATTTTTCATGCGCCAGGAGATTTTGGCAGACTCCCTGCCCTTCCAAACCGTGGCGGAGTTTGAGGAAGCGTTTGCAGCGATCGCTCACGACTTTCAGATGGATTGGGCGATTACCGACTCGGCCCGCAAGCCTCGGGTCGTGATTTTGGTCTCCAAACCCGATCACTGTCTCTATGATCTCTTTGCGCGCTGGCGCAGTGGTGAGCTGGACGTGGATATTCCCTGCGTGATTTCCAACCACGAAACCTTTCGGGAGTTTGTGGAATGGCATCAAATTCCTTACTACTGCGTACCGGTTCCTAAAGATGATAAACAGACCGCCTTTGATAAAATTGCCCATCTCTTTGATCAGGCCAAGGGCGATGTGATGGTGCTGGCCCGCTATATGCAAATTCTGTCACCGGAGATGTGCGATCGCTATCCCAACCGCATTATTAATATCCACCATTCGTTCCTGCCGTCGTTTATTGGCGCTAAGCCCTACCACCAAGCCTATGAACGCGGCGTCAAGCTGGTGGGAGCCACCTGTCATTACGTTACCTCAGACCTGGATGATGGGCCGATTATTGAACAAGATGTGATTCGCGTTGATCATTCCGACTCGATTGATGACATTGTTCGCTACGGTCGTGATATTGAAAAAACTGTCCTAGCTAGAGGATTGCGATCGCACATTGAGGATCGAGTCTTTGTCTATGGCAATAAAACCGTCGTATTCCGTTAATCCTAGGTTAGTCTCAGAAAGCGCAACCCCAGATTCTCCCATTCCGCCCGCATGTCACAATTGCCGCTCACACCCTAGCCTATCCCAGGGACTCCACCATGCCACTGCGTCTTCTCAAATTTGGATTATCTCAGACCTACCCAGAACCGCGCATGTTTCGCCAGCCCGATCGCCTTAAATCCCACTATGATGTGGTGATTATTGGCGGTGGTGGCCATGGGCTGGCGGCGGCCTACTATCTTGCAAAAGATCACGGTATTACGAATGTAGCGGTGATTGAAAAAGGATATTTAGGCGGCGGCAATACCGGGCGCAATACCACAATTATTCGCTCCAATTACCTGACTCCCGAAGGTGTCAAGTTCTATGATCAATCGGTCACCCTTTGGCAGGATCTAGCGCAGGACTTTAATCTCAATCTCTTTTATTCCACCCGAGGACATTTTACCCTAGCCCACACCGACTCAGCCCTGCGTACTATGCGCTGGCGGGCAGAGGTGAATAAGCACTTCGGCGTGGAGAGTGAGCTGGTGGGCCCCCAAGAGATCCAGGACGCCTGTCCTGAAATGGACTTGCACTGTGGGGGACATTTACCTGTCCTAGGAGCCCTGTACCATGCTCCCGGCAGCATCGCCCGTCATGATGCCGTGGCTTGGGGCTATGGGCGAGGTGCTGATCAGCGGGGTGTCGAGATCCATCAACAAACGGAGGTAACCGGTATTACGGTGAAGTCTGGGCGGGTGACCGGTTTACAGACCAATCAGGGCAATATTTCCACAAATAAGGTACTCTGCGCCGTGGCCGGCTCTACGCCACGTCTACTGGACATGGTGAGATTGCGATCGCCCCTCTATGTCCACCCCCTGCAAGCCATGGTCAGTGAACCGATGAAGGCTTGGCTAGATGCCATTATTGTATCCGGTAGTCTGCATGTCTATGTCAGCCAAACGGCGCGGGGCGAGCTGGTGATGGGAGCATCGTTGGATCCCTACGAGCTGCATTCCACCAGGTCTACCTTTGATTTTGTTGAAGGTCTTTGTACTCATATGCTCGATCTATTTCCCTTTTTATCCCACGTGAAGATTGTCCGCCAGTGGGCGGGTATGGCCGATATGACCCCAGACTTTGCACCGATTATGGGAAAAACACCCATTGATGGATTTTATCTCGACTCCGGCTGGGGTACCTGGGGCTTTAAGGCCACGCCAGTCTGTGGAAAAACTATGGCGGCTACCGTAGCTGGCGATCGCCCCCATGAGTTAATTCGCGAGTTTTCTCTAGATCGTTTTGAACGGTACGATCTCGTAGGTGAAAAAGGAGCGGCATCGGTGGGACATTAGGGGCATTGAGGAGATATTGAGAGAACCTTAAGGACAAGCTTGGAGCGATCGGGTTAGAGCTGTTGAGGACGATACCATGAAACTGATGACCTGTCCTATCAATGGACAACGACCGATTTCAGAATTTTTCTACGGTGGTGAGCTGCGGCCCATGCCTGATCCGGCAACGGCGGATGATGCCACTTGGGCAGACTATATTTTTAACCAAAATAATGTACCCGGGCTCAAGCAGGAATGGTGGTGCCATACGCCTAGCAATACCTGGTTTATTGCTGAGCGGCATACCTTAACGGATGAGATTTACTGTACTTATTTGTATGGTAACCAGGTGCTTGAGGAGGTATCGCCATGAAGCGCTTGCCACCTATCTCCGGTGAATGGATCGATCGCCATCAGCCGCGCTCCTTTACCTTTGAGGGGGAGGCCATCACCGGCTATCAGGGTGACACCGTCAGCAGTGCCCTATGGGCGGCGGGGCGGCGGGTGTTGGGGCGCAGTTTTAAGTACCATCGCCCCCGAGGTATCCTCAGTCTCGCCAATCACGATGTTAATGTGCTGATGCAGGATGGCCCCAAGTTAAATCTACGGGCGGATGTGGTGCCGGTGGAGTCGGGCATGGATCTGACGGCGATTCATACCTTTGGTGGGGTTCAGGGCGATCGCGCCAGTGTCCTGGATCGCTTGTCTCGCTTTTTGCCCGTCGGCTTCTACTACAAAGCCTTTCTAGATAAGAATCTGTTTCCGTTCTGGGAGCGCGTCATCCGCTCTATCACCGGCTTAGGGGCGGTGGATATCACCACGCCCCGCCTGCGCACGCCTAAGCGCTACGACTTTTGTGATGTGCTGGTGATTGGATCGGGAGTTTCTGGTCTCACGGCAGCGATCGCAGCGGCGGAGGCAGGGGCAGACGTGGTGGTGGTGGATGAGAATGCCCGTGCTGGCGGATCGGGGCACTATCAACGGGGCGATGATGGAGAGCGATCGCGCCAAACCGATGCCCTTGTGGCTCAGGTGCAGCAGCATCCCCGCATTCGTCTCTACACAGACACCGTGGCAGCGGGCTACTATGCCGACCATTGGGTACCCTTGGTGCATCGAGACTATATTGCCAAGATGCGCGCTCAGGCAGTGATTGTGGCGGCGGGTGCCTATGAGCAACCGGCAGTGTTTCGCAACAATGATCTGCCGGGGGTGATGCTGGCATCAGCGGCCCAGCGATTGATCTATCGCTATGCCGTTCAGCCGATGGAGCGGGCAGTGGTCTTGACGTCCAACAGTGACGGCTACCGGGCGGCGCTGGATTTGGCCGCCCAGGGTGTAACGGTAGTGGCGGTGGTGGAGATGCGATCGCAGCCCCTGGTCACCGATCCGATGCGGGCCGTGCGAGACCGGGGTATCCAAATTCTCTCCCAATCCTGTCTCTATGAAGCCTGCTCCATTCCAGGCGGGGATGGGGTAGCCTCGGTGGTCGTCTGTCCCCTTGATACAAACGGCCAGCCCCAGACCGGCTTTACCCAGACCCTAGCCTGTGATGGGGTGGTGATGAGTGTGGGCTGGGCTCCAACGGCGAATTTGCTGTATCAAGCTGGGGTGACGATGCGCTTTGATGAGACGGTGCAGCAGTTTGTCCCCGATCGCTTGCCAGCGGGTATCTTGGCCTGCGGACGGGTGAATGGGGTCTATGACTGGGAAGATAAGCAACGGGATGGACAGCGAGCTGGCCTGGCAGCGGCTCACAGGTTGGGACTTGTGGATACGGCACCTAGTTTAGAGAGAGCGATCGCCCCGGAATGTCCCTCCCATCCCTATCCGATGATTGCCCATCCTAAGGGTAAGAATTTTGTGGATTTTGACGAAGATCTGCACTATGACGATTTTATCCATGCTGTACAGGAGGGGTTTGACAACATTGAATTACTGAAACGCTATACCACAGTGGGTATGGGCCCTAGCCAGGGTAAACATTCAAATATGAATGCCCTACGGATCTTAGCTCATCTGCGCCAACTGCCCCCTGACGCCATCGGCACCACCACCGCTCGTCCCATGTTTCATCCGGTACCCATGGCCCATCTGGCAGGACGGGGCTTCATGCCCGAGCGGCGATCGCCCCTCCATCGTCGTCATGCTGAGCAGAGTGCAGTCTGGATGCCCGCCGGTCAGTGGCAGCGGCCCGCTTACTACCATCGTCCGGGGCTAACACGGGAGGCCTGCATTCAGCAGGAGGTGATGGCGGTGCGTACCCGGGTGGGCTTAATTGATGTGGGCACTCTCGGTAAGATAGAGCTACGCGGCCCGGATACCATGGCATTCTTGGAACGTGTCTACACAGGTAAGTTTGCCAAGATGAAGGTGGGCAGCAGCCGCTATGCCTTGATGGTGGATGAATCTGGGGTGGTGATCGATGACGGAGTCGTGGCGCGGTTGGCCGCCGATCATGTTTACTTCACCACCACTACCTCTGGCTCTGCCCGTATTTATCGAGAGCTAAGCCGCTTAATTACCCTGTGGCAGATGGACTGCGGTCTTGTCAACCTGACCGGTGCCCGAGCGGCGGTGAATCTGGCAGGGCCGCGATCACTCTCTCTCCTGCAAACCCTCACGGATCTAGACCTATCACCCGAAGCCTTCCCCTATCTAGCGGTGCGTCAAGGGGCGATCGCGGGCATTCCGACCCTGCTGATGCGGGTTGGTTTTGTGGGTGAATGGGGCTATGAGCTGCATGTGCCCGCTGACCAAGGCCAGGCGCTGTGGGATGCCCTGATGACCGCTGGGAAACCTCTGGGGATTCGTCCTTTTGGAGTAGAGGCACAGCGGCTTCTGCGATTAGAAAAGGGACATGTGATTGTGGGACAAGATACGGATGGGTTGACCACACCCTACGACGCTAATCTGGGCTGGGCCGTGAAAATGGATAAACCATTTTTTGTCGGACAGCGTAGTTTACAGATTCTTAAGCAGCGATCGCCCAAGCAGCTATTAGCTGGCTTTACCCTGCTGAAGAGATTCCAGGGCAATCCACCTCAGGAATGTCATCTCGTAATCTACAACGGCGATATTGCTGGGCGAGTAACTAGCATTGGCTATAGTCCAAGCTTAAAACGCTATGTGGGACTAGCTTATCTACAGCCTGAGCTAACGGCGATCGGTACTGAGATCACGATTCGGCTTACCGACGGCAGCATGGTCACCGCCACCGTTGCCCCCACCCCTTTCTATGATCCAGATAATCACCGTCAGGCGACCGTGAGTCGCGAGGAGGCGTTTGTATGATGCGGGCTAGTCCAGTTCAAGATTGTCTCTCGTCCTCAGCAACTTGGCGAGACATCCATGGTATGTCCACTGTTTGGTCTACCCCTGAGGATCTTCAGGGCGATACTTTAGGGATATGCGATCGCTCCTTCTTAACTCGATGGGGTGTAAAAGGGGCGGGAGCTGCTGCCTGGCTAGCATCCCAGGGGTTACCTGTTCCCCAACGTCCCAATCAATGGTGTACTTTACCAAACAATGGACTGATCGCCCGCTTAGGAACTACCGAATTCCTGATTGAAGATGGCTGGGCGGGAGCAATCGCCTCCCAGCTAGCCCAACAGATGATGAACGTACCTCCCAAGGTTTATCCTGTCTTGCGCCAAGATTTAGCGATCGCCCTCACCGGATGTGCAGTTCCTGAGCTTCTACGGCAAACGTGTAGCGTTAATTTCCAAGACCTTGATCTTACTGAACAGCCCGTAGTTTTAACATCCATGATTGGAGTTAGCGTGGTGGTGATTCCGGGCAATCTCGATGGACTACCATTCTATCGTATCTGGTGTGACGGTACCTTTGGAGTTTATCTATGGCAAACCCTTGTGACCATTGCTCAAGATCTGGGCGGTGGTCCCATCGGTGCGGCACGTTTCTATGATCGTGAGTCAGGGAGGTAAATACGTTCAACGTTCTGCTTGAGAGAGAACGTAGCAAGATCAGCAGGATGTTTGTCCCCTATCACAGATTTGTAGTGTGACGACAAACCTAAGGCTCTCGCTAGCTCCTCTTCCTCAAGACAAGAACCGGAGTTAATGTTCACTTACGTCACCCAAAACCATGTGCGGAATTGTTGGTCTACTCATAAAAAATCCAGCCCTGCGAGACTCCCTCGGAGCCCTGACCGTGCCCATGCTGATTGGCATGGCTGAACGCGGCCCCGACTCCGCCGGTCTTGCAGTTTTTACCCAGCCTATTGCGGAAAGCGATCGCAAATATAGCCTCTACTCTGGCACCACCGTTGTGGATTGGGGGCAACTTGCCCAGGCACTACACCAGCAGCTTGGCGGTACAGCTCAGATCCATACCCAAGGTAACCATGGCATTCTAAGTGCTAGTTTATCTCCTGCTGTTGTCAAACCTTGGATCCACGAGCATTATCCTGCAGTGCATATCCTATCTACGGGGCGTACCATTGATCTCTACAAAGATGAAGGCCAGCCTGCCGCCGTGGCTGAGCGCTATGGCTTTAGCCGGCTCAAGGGCACCCATGTTGTTGCTCACACCCGCATGGCCACCGAGTCGGCCGTCACCCCAGCCCATGCCCACCCTTTTACGGCTGGGGAAGACTTTTGCCTCGTCCACAATGGATCATTATCTAATCCCTATTCTATCCGACGAATGCTAGAACCCCGTGGCATTCACTTTGATACAGATAATGATACAGAAGCTGCCTGTCGCTATTTAGAATGGCGAATGCAGGAAGGTGATGATCTTAAATCTGCTCTGCAAAAGGGATTTGAAGAACTAGACGGTTTCTTTACGTTTCTGATGGGTACCCAAGATACCCTAGCGCTAGTGCGGGATGCTTTTGCCTGTAAGCCTGCCATTGTAGCTGAAACCGATGACTACGTAGCGATCGCTTCCGAATTTCGCTCCCTAGCCCACCTTCCCGACATAGACCACGCTACCCTCTATGAGCCCGCACCTGAGGAAATGTACGTATGGACGGTGTCATGAATTCTACAACCAAGATAACCCCTTTTGACCTCACAACCGTATCTTTACGGGAGGTCAATCATTATCTACATCACCAGGTTAGTTCCGGAGACCAGGTTGATATTCTTCATCCTAATGGGATCCATAATTTAGCTGTGGGGTTACAGGAGGCGATCGCAGTTGATATCCACGGCCACACAGGCTATTACGCTGCCGGCATGAATCAGCAAGCATCCGTCACCATCCATGGCAATGCCGGGGCAGGCGTTGCCGAAAATATGATGTCCGGTCGAGTTCATGTCAAAGGATTTGCCTCAGTTTCTGCTGGTGCCTCCGCCCAAGGGGGACTGTTGGTGATCAATGGCGATGCGGGACTGCGCTGCGGCATCTCTCTCAAAGGAGCTGACATCGTTGTGGGCGGTAGCGTTGGTAGCTTTTCCGCCTTCATGGCCCAAGCCGGACGCATGGTGATCTGTGGCGACGCGGGAGATGCCTTGGGCGACTCTCTCTACGAAGCTGTGCTCTATGTGCGCGGCACTATTAAGTCTCTGGGAGCTGATGCCCAAATTGAACCGATGACCGAAAGCGATCAAGCGATCGTTGCCAACTTACTGGAACAAGCTGGACTCAGCTACGATCCTACCGACTTTCAGCGCGTGGCCTCCGCGCGCCAACTCTACCACTGGAACGCCGACGCAAAGCAGGACTATTGATATGACCGCATCGCCCGACAACGTTAACCAACGCCTCAGCCTAGAAGAATCCTGGGGCTACGATCGCCGCATGATGAACTACATCTACAATGCGGCTGCCCACGGTCTCTACGAAATTCGTGGACTGGGAGCAAAACGCAAGCTACCCCACTTCGATGATCTGGTTTTCCTGGGTGCATCGTTGACTCGCTATCCCTTGGAAGGCTACCGAGAGAAATGTCTGACAAAAACTATCTTGGGTACCCGTTTCGCTAAAAAGCCTATTGAGCTCGATATTCCCATCACCATTGCTGGCATGAGCTTTGGTTCTTTATCCGCCAATGTGAAAGATGCCCTAGGGCGAGCTGCCACAGCCATGGGCACCAGCACCACCACCGGCGACGGCGGCATGACTCAGGAGGAACGCCAATCCTCAAAAACTTTGGTTTACCAATGTCTGCCCTCTCGCTACGGCTTTAATCCTGATGACGTACGCAAAGCAGATGCCATCGAAATTGTCATCGGACAAGGAGCCAAGCCCGGCGGCGGTGGTATGTTGCTGGGACAAAAAATTAACCCTCGCGTGGCTGACATGCGTACCTTACCTGAAGGTGTTGATCAGCGTTCCGCCTGCCGCCATCCTGACTGGACAGGCCCTGATGACCTCACGATTAAAATTCAAGAGCTACGAGAGATTACAGACTGGGAAAAACCAATCTACGTAAAAGTTGGAGCTTCCCGTCCCTACAACGACGTCAAACTAGCGGTTCATGCTGGAGCCGATGTGGTAGTCGTTGATGGTATGCAGGGCGGAACTGCTGCCACCCAGTCCGTTTTCATTGAACATGTGGGTATTCCGACGCTAGCTGCCGTACGTCAAGCCGTCATGGCATTGGAAGAGAT
>DATNRH010001041.1 GCA_036703605.1 Candidatus Obscuribacterales bacterium
GAGATTTCTGGGCTTTGGCCGCAATAAGTAGGCCGCTTTGCCCTGCCCGTCGCCCTCAATCCCGTGACACACTGCGCAGTGCTCTTCGTAGAGTGCTTGTCCCGGTGGTACCTTGTCGGTAAACCACTTTGCTCTCCACCCCCACCACCCGGCCAAGCCAGCGGCAATGAGAACAACGATCACGGGCAGAGCCACACGCAAACTTGTCTTCATATTCTCTTTCCGGACTCACTCTGGCCAGCTTTGCCGTCCTTCTCAGGGGTCATATCCGATCGGAGAATGCCCTTTTCATGTGCATCAACAGCTATATCTTGTAGGCTCCTGTCCCGCAGCATGGCCAGGATTTGGCTACGAATAGGCTTCCAGGCGTCGTGCAACGGGCAGGGAGTAAAACTATCGCATGGGTCGAGCCCTAATACGCATTGCTCCAATTCACCTTCGGGTTCGACTGCTGCTAGTATCTCCCATGGGCTGATCTCCTTGGCTGGTCGCGCCAACTGAACTCCGCCGCCAGGGCCGCGAGCCCCGCGCAACAGTCCCACTCGGCTGAGGTTTTGCAGAATCTTTACAAGGTAGGTGGCGCCAACACCGACTTCCTCGGCTAGGTCACGAACTCGACGCACTGAACCTTGAGGTTGTAAGGCAAGCAGAAGGCTTGCCTGCAAAGCTACCTGCGAGCCTCGCCGAAACTGCATTTAGAGCGCCTGTTAGCCCCAGTACAATAAAACCATTTCTAGCCTACTTATTCCTTTCTGCTATTCATCTCAGTGGTAGCCGTCAGGCTGGTCTGTGACATAGGTCACAAGGGGTGTTATAAGGTCTTGGAACGTCACGGCAGGAAGATTCAGAAACTTGCCAAGCACTAGAGCCAATCTGCCTTAAGGCGATCCGCCCCGCTTTCAATCTCTCCTTCGCCGCCTGAGCTTTCCGGAGTAGGCCCAGTTTCAGGGTGTAGCTCCAACACTCCAAAGCAGTTAGTGGCGATTTCGCTGAAACAAAGCCCCTTTGCAGCGTCTTTAAGTGCCACAGTCCTCGGACTGGG
>DATNRH010001042.1 GCA_036703605.1 Candidatus Obscuribacterales bacterium
GGATGGTCTGAACAAGTGGATCTAGATGGGTGGGTAAGTCAGCGATCGCCCACGGTACGACACCACTGCCTAGGGTGACATGGGGGGTAAAGGGCGTACTCCGGAGGCGATCGCTGAGATGACTAATGAGATGAGTCAAGGAGGTACGGTGCTCCTCTTTGGGTATCAGCCAAAATGATAGGTTGACCATGGTAAGAGTAGTTTTTTCTGATTATCCATCAACCTTTGCGCCTCGGTAGCGTAATTTTTGCCGATCTAGCTCATAGTTCTGCGCAAACTGAGGAATATCGCCTTCGTGCCCTAGGATAATCAAGGCATCCCCTGCTGCTAGCATCAGCCCCGCTTCCGGTTGCAGGACGAGTTCTCCATTAGCCCGGCGTAGCGCCACAATGATGAATGTTCCCTTGCCCCGGATCTCGACCTCCTTGATCGTCCTGCGAACCATAGCAGATCCCTCTGGCACCGCTAGTTCTGCCATTTGTACATGGATTTGGGTGAGCAGATCGTTAATATAGCTGCGCTCGTCTTTCTCGGTGAGGAAATCGGTGGTGGTTGGGCGAGTAATTAAATGCGACATACGTAACGCGCTAATGGTCGCGGGTAAAACTACATGATCAGCACCAGCTAGCCGCAGCTTCTTCTCTGTGGAGGGCACTTCGCCCCGGGCAAGAATCACTAAATTTTGATTTAATTCACGAGCCGTTAAGGTAATAAAAACATTGAGGGCGTCATCAGATAAAACTGTAGCTAAAACCTTAGCTCGATTGATACCCACAGCATTTAGAACATCTTCATCCGTAGCATTGCCACTGTAAGCGAGATAATTTAATGCTTCTGCCTGTTCAATTTGCTGGGGGGCAGAGTCGATGACCACAAAGGGATGCTGAGCATCATCTAGGTGTCGTGCTAAGACTTGACCAATGCGTCCAAAACCACAGATGATCACATGATCCTTCAGGCTATCAATACTTTTTTGCTTACGGCGATCATCCAGTGCTCGGTTAATCTCTCCTTCTGTCACCATTTGTAAAAAGCCTCCTACAATGTATACGGCAGATGATGTACCCGCGATAATCACAATCATGGTAAATATCTTTTGGGTGGGAGTGTCGAGAGGCCTCACTTCTCCGTATCCTACTCCAAAAATGGTGATGACCACCATGTAGATAGCTTCTAGTAATGACCAACCAAAGAGGGTGTAGCCAAAGATAGCTACAATGAGAGTAATGCTAAAGAAAATGGCTCCGGTAAGAATACGCTGAAACGAGCCTTGCATGGGGGTTACGTCCTGAACAGTGGTTGATGAAAAATACCTGAAAAGTGGATACGATTAAATCCGGTCAAACATCTGTTCTATTTATGTCAGACTTTAGAGTACTCAGAAAACCTGTTCCGTCTACAGTTCACTTAGTTGAGCTTGATAATCCATAGCGTCAATTCAAGGATTAGGCATACTTCGACACCTATGCGATCGCCTTCTTGCTGAATAGCATCCACCTCAGATATTCCTGGTTTTTTATGTATGAAAGGTTTCCAAGCGTGATCAGGGTTATTCGTCTAACCAGGCGATCGCTGCCACGGGCCCTCCGCCCGGCGGCCCTTGATGTTCACTGCCGCCAGATACGTAAATCATGGGATCCTGGACAACAGAGGCGATCGCTGCCCCAACAACAGCGCGAGCCATGCGGGTATGGCTAATATCAGAGTCATCCAGCATAGTATGGCGGCGGCCCAGAATCTGTCCTGTGGGAGAAGCTTCGGCTTTTGCGAGAATTTGAACCATGCGATCGCTCCCTTGACCTGTTTGAGCCATGGCTTGGCGAACCGCCTCCACATCGAGCGCATGATCCATGACGCTATGACCGATGACGTAGGCGCTGGTGCAGGGAGCATTACCCAACACCATAATCTCGCAGTTCTGTAATTCCACTCCGGCGGAGGTTGAGGCTACCCCAGAATACAGATCAAAGTTGTGGGCAATATCTGACTCCTGGAGGTTATCGAGGGATAATTCACCGAGGGCGATCGCCACCCCCAATGCCGATGCACCCCGGGACAGGGCCATGGATTGATAGCTGCTAACCTGCACCGCCTCTGCCTGACTAGACCGTTGGCTGGCGGTCATCAACGGACATTTAATCTGGACAAAGTGAATTTGATCCGCAGCGGCACCGGCGTCTGCGATCGCCTCCTGAACCGCCGCGGCCACGGTGGTTACCATGGTCAAGGTGCCAATCTCCTGGGGCAAAAAGGGACGGGTCTTAGCGGTACCTAATACGAGCCCTAGACGGGGCGATCGCTGGGGATCATCCGGTTGGCGCGTGAACACCGTTAGATGGGGGCTGATCACCCCTTCTGTACCGCCAGACATGACAAAGACGATCTCCTGAATCGCCTCAGGAGATAGATATTTGGCTAGATAAACCTTGAGAGACTGGGTGGCAAAGCCGCGCGTGAAATCATTCACACAGCCATTGCCCTCGGTTTTGCCAAGAATGCCCACAATATGCTGGGGAGCGATCGCTCCCTGGTGGATCAGGGTATGAAGCCCCGACACATCATCCGGCCCAGCTTGGGGAATTTTGAAGACATCAACCCGCATGAGCACCTCCGACCGCTAACGCTTCTAGCCATGGGGTTAGACCAGACTGTACCTGATCGGCCGTTGCCGTCCAACCGACAATGCCCCCCTGAGCCCGGATCATCTCCAGGGTCGATTGTTTGAAGGCGGGAAAATAGCTCTCCGTGCAATCCTCCACCATCAGACAGGTATAGCCGCGATCATTCGCTTCACGCATGGTGGTTTGTACGCATACCTCGGTGGTCACTCCGGTGAACAGCAGGTGGGTAATACCAGCTTGCTGTAGGTAGGTTTGCAGGGGTGTGTTGTAGAAAGCACCTTTCCCAGGCTTAGTAATCACCTGTTCGTCGGGCTGCGGAGCCAGTTCTGGGATAATTTGATTACCGGGTTCACCGTAGACCAAGATGCGTCCCATGGGGCCTTGATCACCAATTTTCAGCGTACCGTTACCGCGATCGCGCTTGGAGGGAGGACAGTCGGACAAATCGGGCTGATGACATTCTTGGGTATGAATGACCGGCAGATGGTGGGCGCGAAAGAAGTCGAGCAGGGTTTTGAGCTTGGGTACAATCGCCTGGAGCAGACTGACATCATTGCCTAGGGCATCACCAAAGCCACCGGGCTCTAAGAAATCGCGCTGCATGTCAATAATCACCAGGGCTAGGGAGCGATCGCCCGGTAGGGGATAGGCATAGGGTTGGGCATCAAGATGAAACATAGGAAACTACCAGCAGAATGAAGCTATTGTAGATGGGGTCACGCCTTCTGTAACATCCCCTATGTCACCTATCGTTGGCTTTTGAAGCGATCGCCTCCGTAGATTCCGCA
>DATNRH010001043.1 GCA_036703605.1 Candidatus Obscuribacterales bacterium
TTGTTTGCAGAACCTGTTGTTCTAAAGAAAAAAACACGAGGAGTCAGCTATGGTCAAGAAAAACAGCAACTCAATTGCCCAACACCCAAAATCGATGAATTTGCTGCATCACATTGATGTCACAGATTTGACAGAAGATCAGATGCAAACTTATTCAGGTGGAAAGACGAGAGGTGTTCTCTTTCATTGGTTCTCCCCTCCCCCTGCTTCTAGCAATGTGCACGCCAGGTTTCCTTCAGATGGGCCTGGGAGAGGTGGTACCATCTCAGCCTGGCCATGAGCTAACCCACATCTTCTAAAAAGCTACTGAGGCGTTGCTGGATCGCTATAGGATTTGTGCTAATGAACCGTGAGCAAGACGCTCACACTTTATTCATAATCAAGGTAGTGTGAGCATCTTGCACATCTTCTGTATCATATCTTTATTCAGTAACGTCGCTACAGGCTGTCTTCATGCTCGTGACCCGATGTTTGAGATCACTCAAGATCCACAAGATTCAACTTCCAGAACGAATGGTATGGCCATCCTATGTGATATGTAGGCGAGCATTTCACGACGGAACAGTGTTTTCACGTTTGTGAATTCTTCCGAATGTGGTCGGATTGCTGTAGTAGTTGCTATCACCTCATGGGAGGTAAAATCAACCCGTGTCTTCAACACCACCGTTGCTAACACGCGTATTTCTTCTGGTTCACAAGACTTCTGATAACATTCCGGGCTGTGAGGAGCTTTCATTACGATACTGGATGAGGGGGGCGATCGCTCCATCCTAACCCAGAGAAAGCCAACAGTACTCAATTTCATCGGCTGGCTTCTGCTATTCCTGTACTGGTTCAACCTAGAATCGCATATTTGCAGTGCTTCATACTGTTACACCAGATGAATTCTTACCTCCTATTTCTCGCTGGTCGAGGTTGGGAGGTCTGGCGTTGGTTGGTATCTTTGGTGGCGCGATCGCCCTCTCCGCGCTGTTCAAATACAATGTCACCGTCAAGGCTCCAGCGGTGATTCGTCCTGAAGGGGATCTGCGAATTGTGGAGTCTGCCTCAACCGGAAAGGTGCAGCAGATTTTGGTGAAAGTCAACGATGAGGTTGAACAGGGAGATGAACTAGTCATCCTTGACGATGCAGAGCTGCGATCGCGTCAGCAGCACGTGCAAGCCGAACTCGATCAGCTTCAGCAACAACAGACCCACATAACCCAAGAACTGATTGCCCTCGAACAGCAAATTGAGGCGGAGCGTCAAGCAGGAGAAAGGGCGATCGCTGCCGCTCAGGCCGAGCTAGATCTCCATCAGCAGGCCTACCTCGACGCGCAGTCTACCACAGCGGCCAACGTCCGCGAAGCTGAAGCCGCTCTGCAATTTGCCAGAGAAGAATTCAACCGCTTTCAGCAACTGGCAGACACGGGTGCCCTGGCCGATCTCCAAATTGCCGAAAAAGCAGCAGCCCTGGAAACTGCTCAAGCCAGACTGGATCGAGCCCGGGGGCTGTTAGATCCTAGCCCTGCAGCCGTAGCTCAGGCCCAAGCCGA
>DATNRH010001044.1 GCA_036703605.1 Candidatus Obscuribacterales bacterium
CTAACGGATATAGGTGTTGAGCTCAACAGCTGGCAAGGTGTGGTTGCTCCTGAGGAGCAACCATTCAAGTTCCAGACCAGTAATCCCAAGGTATTTGCTGGTGGGGACATGGTGCGAGGTTCGGATTTGGTGGTGACGGCCATTTGGGAGGGGCGTCAGGCTGGTGAAGGCATCCTCGATTACCTAAAAGTTTAAGGATCGTTGATGACTGCACTAAAGAACGACCGCTTTCTGCGGGCGCTGCTGCGTCAGCCTGTCGATGTGACACCGGTATGGATGATGCGCCAAGCCGGCCGTTACTTGCCAGAATATCGCCAGACAAGGGCTCGGGCCGGGGATTTCATGGGCCTTTGTGCCAATCCTGAGCTGGCCTGCGAAGTCACCCTGCAGCCTCTCCAGCGCTACCCCTTGGACGCCGCCATCCTATTTTCAGATATCCTGACTATCCCTGATGCGATGGGTCTAGGCTTATATTTTGAAGAAGGCGAGGGACCCAGGTTCAGAAAGCCACTGCGTACCGAGTCTGATATCACCTCACTCGAAGTGATCAAACCTGAGCATGACTTGCCGTATGTCATCGATGCAGTGACGACCATTCGCCGGGAATTAAACGGGCGGGTGCCTCTGATCGGTTTCTCCGGAAGCCCTTGGACATTGGCCACCTACATGATTGAGGGTGGATCCAGCCGTGACTTCGCCCGTAGCAAAACGATGCTCTATGAGCAGCCAGAACTTATGCATCAACTGTTGGATGTGTTGGCTCAATCAGTTATTGCCTATCTGAACGCACAAATCACTGCTGGTGCGCAGGCAGTACAAATCTTTGATACTTGGGGGGGCAGTCTTTCCCATACGGCCTACCGAGAATTTTCACTGAACTACATGCGTAACATTGTCGCGGGCTTGATCAAGGAGAGTGATGGACGGCCTGTGCCTGTTATCCTCTTTACCAAAGGTGGTGGCCAGTGGCTTGAGGCGATAGCTGATTCCGGCTGCCATGGCATCGGTTTAGACTGGACAACAGATATCTCTTTTGC
>DATNRH010001045.1 GCA_036703605.1 Candidatus Obscuribacterales bacterium
CGTTGGCGCTCCGCGATCTGAGTCTGTTCGGTCAAATACGCCACCTGGGTTGTCAGATCATCGATCTTTTGATTCAGCTCTACCATTGATTGATCCATCACTCGCTCCTCAGCCATCCCATTTACCTGCCATCGACATCTTCGCAGGTAGGGGCAGTTCTTCCCCTTTGAGCAAGGTGTTCCAATACAACCAGCGGAACAGCATCTTGCCCCAGTGATTCATCTCTGATTCCTGCAGTAGGGAGAAGGGGCCAATCCCCGGGAGGGGGTACTTGCCTGGAAGCGGTTCGACATCGTAATTGAAATCGATCAGCAGACCCTTGCCAAAACCGGATTCGATGAAGCAGTTCGCATGCCCATCGAATGTAGGCAGCATTTCCAGCCCATCGATATAACGCAGGAAGTTCTCAGAGAAGCAATCCACCGCAAAGTGCGCTACCGAGCCTGCTTTTGAAGTCGGAAGGTTGGCTGCATCACCCAGGACAAATATATTGTCATACTTCGGTGAGAGAAAAGTGTGCTGGTCAACTGGGATGAAATTAAGGTCATCTCCCAGACCGGAACGTTCGATCACATCCGAACCCATGTTGAGCGGCACGGTCACCAATAGATCATATTCCAATTCCTGTTCGTCATAGGATACGATCTTTTTAGCATCTGGATCGACGCGCTCGATATAGAATTCCGGTACGACTTTGACACCTTTTCGTTCCAGGATGTCTCCCAGGTGTTTGGAGGCGATCGGCTTGGTGAAAGCGCCTGGGAGTGGGGTGGCGTATGTGATATCCACGCGATCGCGGATGCCTTGTTCGTGGAAAAACCAGTCGGCAAGCATCAAGAACTCAAGGGGTGCCACTGGGCACTTGATCGGGTTTTCAACCACATTCAATACCATGCGCCCGCCCTGCCAGGTGCGCAAATACTTTGCTAGCGCCATCGCGCCTTCGATGGTGTAGAAATCGAACACATCTTTATGCCAACCATTCTCCATGATTCCGGGCGTCTCTTCAGGGTGAGTCTGGGCACCGGTGGCAACTACCAGGAAGTCATAATTCAGGATGCGTCCATCTTTTACCAGCTTGACCCGGTTGTGTTCC
>DATNRH010001046.1 GCA_036703605.1 Candidatus Obscuribacterales bacterium
TTGAGTGTTTTGAGTGCTTTGGTTGGGGTGGTTCGTGTTGGAACACGTCATAAGGCGTCTGCTCTATTTGATGGCTAGGGAGCATTCTTTGACGACTTGTCTGAGTAAGGGTAGTTCGATGCGGGTCTGGCCCTGCTGCAAGGCTCGTATGGCAGCTTCACATAGGATTTGATCGAGGACGCCGATATAGCCTCGGGTCGCTTGCAGTAATAAACTCTGGGCTTTAGGTTGGGTCAATTCTGATGGGTCGGGAAGCTGCAGGACGTGGGTTTCCCATAGGGCGGTCATGGATTGAAGATCGTCGCTATCTAGGCGGGAGAATCGATAGGCCGATAGAAAGCGGTACAGCACTTGTTCATCACGTTGGATCACGACGTTGAGGCGATCGGTGCCCACTAACACAACGGCAATTTCTAAAAGGTCGGAGATATCTCGAATTTCGGACATGGCTTGGGCACTCGCCCGTTGGGCTTCGTCGAAAATGATCATCTCGACTTGGCAATTCCGTAATACGTGGTACACCCGCTCTCGTAGTTCAGGGTTTTGGCCACGGGTGGCTTGATACTGAAGGGTCTCAAGTAAGCCGATGAAGAGGCTACGAACGGATAGGTTCTCGCGACAGTGCCAGTACATGACAGGAACGATGGGGGCGTGACCCGGTCGTTGGGTCATTTGGCTTTTGAGGTGGTAGGTGTCACAACTAACAGTTTTACCGGTGCGTGATTCACCAATCACACGGCAGGATTGACGGGCTAGGCGTTTTCCATCTAACCAGGTATGAAAATCGAGCATCTGGGGCAGTTCTAGGATTCGACGGCGGCCTAGTTGCCGAATGCGATCGTTGATGTCGGCGATCGCGGGCGGTGAGGAAACAGAAGCAGATGACTTAGGGACAGGAGATTTCTCTTTGGGAGGCATGGAGGATCTCGATGGAGGTTGGCAGATGTTGGACGGTTAGGAGTTAATGTCCATGCAATCGACGCAGTTGCTCGTAGTCGTACAC
>DATNRH010001047.1 GCA_036703605.1 Candidatus Obscuribacterales bacterium
GAACCCGCCTGTAATTCTCGCGAGCATATCTCTTAAATACTGTTGTTGCCCAGATCATGATGGGCAGCACAGTGAACGTCAACAGCGATAATCTTACGTTCATGCTCAGCATGACGATGACGATCCCGACCAGGGCAAACAGGTCGCGAGCGACGGCCAATATCGCCCAGGTGATAAATTCCCTGAGCACACCGACATCATTGATCACCCTGGTGATGACGCGACCAACGCTGTAATGGCTGTAAAAACCGAGCGAGAGGTTCTGTAAATGTTCGAAAAGGTGCGAACGCAGATCATAAATGATAGATTGGCCGACTCTGGCCATCAGATTGACCCGCAGAAATGTTGAGATCCATTGGATGATAGCAATCAGCAGGTAAAAGAGGATCGTTTGACGCAGGACGGTTATTGAACCAGCAGCTAATCCCGAATCTATGGCGACCTTAACCAGATATGGTCCGGTGACGGCTGCAGCTGAACTAACCAGCATCAATCCGATAGCCGAGATGAACTGCCAGCGGTAGGGACGCAAAAAAACCAGTAAACGTCGTGAAATCTGGGGATCATATCCCTTGAAAGCAAGATCCTCATTGGGTGGGGGTATGCTCATTCAGCCTCCCATTCTTGTGGTCTAGAGGCTGGATAGGCAGGAGTTGGGGAGAACTGCAAAGCCCTGACCTCATCGCGAAATCTCTCCTGGTCACGCAGCTGCAGATTATAAATCTCCCGATAGAGGCCATCTTGGGCAAGCAGCTCGAGATGGGTGCCGCGTTCGAGCACCTGCCCGTCCTCCATGACGAGGATCAGATCAGCGCGCTTAACTGTGGAGAGACGATGGGCAATAACAAATGTTGTACGTCCTTCCATCAATTGGGTCAAAGCTTTCTGGATCAAGTGTTCGGTGCTCGTATCGACGCTGGAGGTCGAATCATCGAGGATCAGGATTCGTGGGTCCATCAGCAAGGCACGAGCGATAGCAACTCTCTGGCGCTGACCACCAGAGAGAGTAATACCCCGCTCGCCAACGATCGTGTCATAACCCGCGGGGGTTGAAAGGACGAATTCGTGTGCCTGGGCGGCTTTGGCAGCCTCATAGATCTCTTCATCGCTGGCCTGCGGACGTCCGAAGGCAATGTTCTCGCGGATGTTGGTTGAAAAGAGTAAGGAGGTTTGCAAAACGATGCCGATCTGCATCCGTAGAGAAACCAGGTCCACCTCACGGATATCGTTGCCATCTACTAACACCTCACCTTGAACGACATCATAGAAGCGAGGGATCAGGTTGACCAAACTGGTCTTTCCTGATCCGGTAGGCCCGATCAAGGCGATGACCTGGTTGGGTTAAACGGTCAGATTGATCTCACACAAGGCATGAGATGATTCTCCCCGATAAGCCAGTGCGACATTATT
>DATNRH010001048.1 GCA_036703605.1 Candidatus Obscuribacterales bacterium
CCATGATTTTGTTTGACGTAGCGTCTAACTTTGGCACTTGGTCCATGCACCTCAGCCTCTTGAGCGATACGTGGCACCTAACGCAACTGCCGCTCGATGGGCTACAGGATTGGAGCATTCTGGCGCAACAGCTTGATACCGATCCCTTCCGGGGCTTCCGAGAGCTATTTAGCAACTTCTTTGAATCAGGTCAGGCCTGGGCATTTCTTGCCGGTATCGTTTTTGGCTATCTCATTCGCAGCCTCACCTCCTACGGCTAAGGGCGCGGGTATATCCACAAATCTCACCACCAGGGTCAGGCCTATCTACACGACCCTGGTCACCCCAACAGACATCTAAGATTCGACCCGTAAGAATCGCTGACCTAACGGGAATCGTCTGTGGAGCGACCGTAAGACCATAACCCTTCCAGGGAGTGGCGGCAGGTGCTACGAAGCAGAAACCTAAGTCGTGAGGTCTGGAAATCACCGTGGCTTCAGCTCGGTGAGGAGTCAACTTGTCTTGAGAACCTCATACTATCGAAAAAGCCTATAGCTAGACCGTAGGGAGTTGGTATTATTCCCCTAGCGGCTTTTCAAGGTAAAACATTTGGTGACCCAATCTTCTTCCCAAACCTGGAGTCAACGGTTTGAATCTGCCCTGCATCCGGCGATCGCCCAGTTTAATGCCAGTATCTTCTTTGATATTGAACTGATTGAATATGACATCACGGGTTCCCAGGCCCATGCCCAAATGCTGGCCCACACCGGCATCATTTCTGCTGAGGAAGGCGAGCGACTGGTCAAGGGTTTAGAGCAGGTGCGGCAGGAGTATCGCCAAGGGCAGTTCACCCCTGGCATTGATGCTGAGGATGTGCATTTTGCGGTAGAACGACGGCTGACGGAACTGGTGGGGGATGTGGGCAAAAAGCTCCATACCGCCCGTTCCCGCAATGATCAGGTGGGCACCGATACCCGCCTCTACCTGCGATCGCAGATTGAGCAGATCCGCAGCCAACTGCGCCAGTTTCAAACGGTGATGCTCGACTTGGCCGATCAGCATGTGGAAACCCTGATCCCCGGCTATACGCACTTGCAGCGGGCCCAACCCCTCAGCTTAGCCCACCACCTGCTGGCCTATGTCGCCATGACCCAGCGCGACTGGGAGCGGTTGGGGGATGTCTATCGGCGGGTGAATATTTCGCCCTTGGGGAGCGGCGCACTGGCGGGAACAACCTTTCCCATCGATCGCCACTACACTGCTAAGCTGTTGGGCTTTGATGACGTTTATAGCAACAGTCTGGATGGCGTGAGCGATCGCGACTTTGCCATCGAATTCCTAGCGGCCGCCAGCGTGATTATGGTTCACCTATCCCGCCTGTCCGAAGAAATAATTCTCTGGGCATCGGAAGAATTTGGCTTTGTCACCCTCAAAGACAACTGCTCCACCGGATCGAGCATTATGCCCCAGAAGAAAAATCCCGACGTTCCAGAGCTGGTGCGCGGTAAGACGGGGCGGGTGTTTGGCCATCTGCAGGCGCTGCTCACGTTAATGAAAGGTCTACCCTTGGCCTACAACAAAGACTTGCAAGAGGACAAAGAGGCCCTGTTTGATGCGGTGAAAACTGTGCAGGGCTGCTTAGAAGCCATGACGATTCTGATGGCGGAGGGTCTAGAGTTTCGCACTGCCCGCCTCAACAGCGCCGTAGCGGAAGACTTTTCCAATGCCACGGACGTAGCCGACTATTTGGCCACCAGGGGCGTCCCCTTCCGGGAAGCCTATAACCTGGTGGGCAAGGTGGTGAAAACCTCTCTGGCGGCGGGTAAATTGCTCAAGGATCTCACCCTAGAAGAATGGCAGGCGCTGCATCCGTCCTTCGAGGAGGACATCTACGGGGCGATCGCTCCCCAGCAGGTGGTATCCGCCCGCAATAGCTACGGCGGGACAGGCTTTGAGCAGGTGCGCCAGGCGCTCCAGCAAGCACGGCAACGGTTAAGTGAAGTCTAGGAGGCGATCGTGAAAGCAGTCCTGATGACAGCGGCGGGCGGCCCCGAGGTGCTAAGCCTCAGTGACGTACCCATGCCAACCCTCAGCCAGCCTACGGATGTTTTAGTACGCCTACGGGCAGCGGGGATCAATCCCATCGACACCAAACTCCGGCAACGGGGCACCTTTTATCCCGACCAAATGCCGGCCATCCTAGGTTGTGATGGCGCGGGGGTGGTGGAAGCGGTGGGTGCGGAGGTGCGATCGCTCTCCGTGGGCGATGAGGTGTACTTCTGCGCCGGTGGCTTGGGCAGCGCGCCGGGCACCTATGCTGACTACACAGTCGTAGACGAGCGCTACCTGGCTCCCAAACCCAAAACCCTGAGCTTTGCAGAAGCCGCCGCTGCTCCCCTGGTGCTGATTACGGCCTGGGAGGCCTTGTACGATCGGGCGCGGCTAGAGGCGGGGCGATCGGTGCTGGTGCAGGCAGGCGCGGGGGGCGTGGGCCATGTGGCGATCCAATTAGCTCACCTCCAGGGAGCCAAGGTTTGCACCACCGTCAGCACCCCGGACAAGGCAGACTTCGTCCGCCAGCTCGGAGCAGAGTTGCCGATTCTCTATCCCCAAACCGATGTGGTGCAAGCGGTGCTGGACTGGACGGCGGGCGAAGGGGTAGACACCAGCTTTGACACCCTAGGCGGCAGGAGCCTATCCCAATGCTTTGCCGCCACGGCTGTTTATGGCGATGTGGTTACCCTGCTGCCCCCCGCCGCCGATGCTGATTGGAAAACTGCCCGCGATCGCAACCTGCGAGTCAGCTACGAGTTGATGCTCACGCCCATGCTGAAAAACCTCACAGTTGCCCTCCAAGATCAGGCGATGATTCTGCGGACATGTGCGCGGTTAATCGATCAGGGATCGCTGAAGATTCACCTCAGCCAAACCTTTCCCCTCGCCGAAGCCAGCCAAGCCCACGCCTTGATTGAACAAGGATCAACCCAAGGTAAACTTGCCCTCACCATTTAGAGCTAGATCCAGGGAGTGCCTCGGTTCCGTCCGGTCTTAAGACCCTCTAACCCTAGTCAATCCGTTCGACAAGAACTCCCGAAAGGGTGCAAGATTTGGTAGGGTTTGGAGACAATTAGGCCCGTAGTCCCCATTCCTTTTGGGATATGGGCATGTTTGTTATTCATTATTGAGTGAGCC
>DATNRH010001049.1 GCA_036703605.1 Candidatus Obscuribacterales bacterium
CATCAAGCACCACCATCGTGATGATGGGAATATTTTTATCCATGTCAAAGAGCTGGACAGTGCCTACGAGTTTGCGATCGCGGATGATGGCCCTGGCATTGATCCCAAGTATCACAGTAAAATCTTTACCATTTTTCAAACCCTTAAATCACGAGACGTAAACGAAAGTACCGGCATCGGTCTAGCTATTGTCAAAAAAATCATTGAAGCTGAAGGATGCAGTATTTGGCTCAAATCCCAGGAGCAGGAGGGCTGCACCATTTATTTCACCTGGCCCAAAGCCATCATCCGCCCATCCTCGTAGAATGCGTTGTTAGCGCCAGCGTAACGCATTGAAGATTAATAAGATGGTGCGTTACGGCTTTGCCTAACAGCATTCTACGGTTGCACAATCATCTCTAAGGTATACGACTAACTTGGGTGGCGAAATTCTCCGATCGCGTTGGAGATAACTCTCTGGCTTTAAGGATGGCTGCGCCCAGGAAGGCGTAGGACAGGACGCCAATCACGGCTAATAGGAAAAAGTTAAAGCTACCGATCGCATTCCAGAGGGCATGGAGCAAGGATGAACTTAGGTAGCCAATGGCGAGGATTGTCCAGCGACTGCGGGGCTTGAGGACACTGAGACCAATAAAGTAACCAAAGTAGCCACTGTAGGCCATATGTCCCGCGATGGAACCTAGGATGCGGGGAATCAGTAGATGCAGACCCACAAGCTGCCCTAGATCTTGCCCTGCCTGCATGGAAACGCTGTTAATAATATCTGGCACATATTGCCCTAGAGTTTCGATCAGGGTAAACCCAGCCGCTGATGCTACGCCGATTAAGATGCCGTCCAGCGGTTCTCGAACTCCCCACTGTTCTCGCTGGGGCGATCGCAGCCGATGACCTAGGGCAACGCCTAGAAAAATAGGAATGGCTTTCAGCAGCTCTTCCATCAAGCCAGCGCCAAAGAACATGCGCACGAGCAGTTCCATGAAGCCGATGGATGAGATATCTGGCGGAATACTGCCGGGCAAGATGCCTCGAAATATGAGGATAAATAAGGGTAAAACTGGACTTAGGAGCAGCAGGACGGTCATGAGGGCGGAGCCGATGAGCAGCCACCAGGGTTTTGTCTTGCCGCACAGTAAGTAGACAAAGTAGTAGGCTCCGCTAGATAGGTAAACTGCTAACACTAGGTTGAACAGTCCTGGCGCACCGTTGGCTAGGAACAAGAGCACCACGAAGGAGACGGTGATCACGCCGGGGATGAGGTAGGCTTTGCTGCTGAGTTCGCGACCTTTGGACACGATGGGCAGGAGCTGGCTAAGGCTGAGGGCATCGGCGTCGGATTGCGAGGCAACGGGGTCTGGCACGGGCGGGCGGCTGGTGCCCATGTTGCCGGTGCGGTGGTTGCCGGATGGTACGGTTCCTCTAGGTGTGGTGGTTGCTTCGAAGATAAATTCTGGCCCGTTGCGCCCCAGCCGAATGCGATCGCCCGTTTGCAAGGTCTGGCAGCCTACCAAGGGCTGTTGATTGATGTAGGTGCCGTTGGCGCTATTCAGATCGCAGGCCTGCCATGCTGCTCCATCAACATCAGCGATCGCTTGAAACTTCAGGTGCTGGCGAGAGACTTCGCCATAGCGGGCGGAGTCTAGGACGAGCTGGCAGAGTTTTGGCTCGCGGCCGACCGTGAAGTCTGGCGATAGGGTATAAACCGGATCACTCGATTGACCCGTATTCAGGTGGCGGAGGATGGCGGGATAGGCTCCAGTCATAGTGGCTTGGGGAGAAGAAGTGGGGTCAAAAACCGTACAATCACTCCCCTACTATAAACAGAGTCGTCTCCTTGAGGGCGATCCATCAGCCATTACTCACCTGGCACCATCAAAAAAATTAGGAGCTTCGCGCCAGCAAAGGGCAAAAAGGCTAGGGAGTGTCTCAGAGGTGACAGACAATCCGAAACCCGACATTGTAGTCGTAATGGGACGCAGGGTTGACATAGTCACGGTTTGCAGATCGACAACTCCTCGGTTTGTTGAGCCAAGATCCACCACGTAAAACGCGTATGTCTTTTTGCTCATCAGAATTCCAGACACTTCCATCCATTGGCGCGCCTTCGTAGTTATCGTGCCAAGGATCCAAACACCATTCGCACACATTTCCGTGCATGTCACACAGACCAAAGGCATTAGACACCCCAAAATATCCTACCAGCGTTGTTTCTTTGCGATATGCTTTTTGGGAAGCGTCGCCATAGGTAGAGCTTCCGTCATAGCGCACTACTTCAGGGCTCCTGGCATAGAGGTAATTGCCGTCATAATTCGCTACTTCAGGGCTTATTGTTTCGCCAAAATGGAACGGAGTTGTGGTTCCAGCTCGGCAGGCATATTCCCACTCCGCTTCGCTGGGCAGACTATAGGATCGCTTCGTGTGGATCGAGAGGCGAGCGCAAAACTCCATCGTGTCCTCCCAAGACACCCGTTCAACCGGACGCATATCACCCTTGAACTCTGAAGGAGCCGGATCTAGATCACGCTCTACCCTGGGCATCGCTGCCACGGCCCGCCACTGCTCCTGAGTGATGGGATAACGGCCCATAAAGAAGGTGGGTACGGTGACGAGATGTCGGGGTCCTTCGTTGTCTCTCCGTTCCAGTTCATCCTCTGGAGATCCCATGAGGAAGGTGCCGCTGGGAATGAGCACCATTTCTAGGCGGATATCGTTCCCGAGATCTTCAAAGAACCGGCGATTGGTTTTGGTTTTTTGATGAATGGCGAATTGGGTCATGGGGGTGATGTGGGAGCGAAGAGACATCCTCAAAATCTTAGCCTAGCGGGTTGGGGTAGAGTTCTCCACGCAACCTAATGCAGGTACCTATATGCCTTCAACACATCAAAAGCTTACTCATGTAAGTGACACTTCACGCCAGCAAAGGGCAGGAGGGCACAAGAGCAAAGGGCTAGGGAGTGCTTCGGACGTGACAGACAACCCGAAAGCCAAGGGTGACGTCGTTGTGGTTGTCAGAGTTGACGATACTGCCGCGGCACGCAGACCGACACCCCTCTGGATTGCGATCCCAAGACCCGCCGCGCAAGACATGTATAACCCTTTTCCTGTCAGCATTCCATGCGCTTCCATCTGTCGGTGCGCTCTTGTAATTGTCATGCCAAGAATCCAAACACCATTCCCATACATTCCCGTGCATGTCACATAGGCCAAAGGCGTTAGCTACCCTAAAATGACCTACCGATGTTGTTTTCTCTCGATACTCTCCCTTGGAGCCATTGCCATAGGTAGAGGTGCCACGATAGTTTGCCACCATGGGGCTAATGGTTGCGCCAAAATGAAACGGGGTCGTGGTTCCGGCCCGACAGGCATATTCCCACTCCGCTTCACTAGGCAGGCTATAAGATCGTCCCGTGTGAGCAGAGAGGCGATCGCAAAACTCCATGGCATCATGCCAGTCAACTCGTTCCACCGGGCGCATATCGCCTTTGAACTTTGAGGGATTTGGCTTTAGATCGCGCTTTACCTTAGGCATCGCTGCCACGGCACGCCACTGGGCCTGGGTGATCGAATAGCGCCCCATAAAGAACGGAGGAACAGTTACCTGATGTTGCGGACGTTCTCTATCACTACCCTCTCCCCCGGGCGATCCCATAAGAAATCGTCCGCTGGGAATAGCCACCATTTCTATCCCCACCTCACCCGGTAGGTCTTCCACAAACTGATAAGCCCGCCCAAAAGTTTGCTTGAATCTGCTTCCACGACGATTGAGAAAGACCACCGTAAACCGAAACGGCGTCAACCCCTCCGGCGGCGGTGGCTCATCAGCCGGGTGCAGCGTTGCCACCTGGTACTCGAAAGGATGGAGCACCAGACCATCGATCTCGATGGCGTTTTGGGTCGCTTGCTTAGCCCACTGCACCAACAGCGGTCGATAGTCCAGCCGCTCCAATGGATCAATCAAATTGGCATAGTTGCGCACGATCGCGGCCAGACGAATACGCTCTCGGGCATCGTCCTGCTCTGCGACGGCCTTGAGTGCCTGCTGAATTTGTTCAACCGCCTCACTGGGCTTGAGGCAGGCCAGGGCCGTCCACTGGGGGCGATCG
>DATNRH010001050.1 GCA_036703605.1 Candidatus Obscuribacterales bacterium
GCAGATCCTTACAGGAGAGCAGATCACCAAGCCGCTGCTCTCGCTGATGTATGACTTCTACGCCGATACCTGCGATAAGTTTGGTTGGTGGGGCAGTAAGTACCTCACGCGGCAATTTTTTGAGCAGCTCCACCACGACTATCGCCATCGAGTGGTGTTGGTAGCCGCCTTCAATGACCAAGATCCCCGCAAGCCCATGGGCATGTCCTTTTGCCTCAACAAGGGCGATCAGCTTTACGGTCGCTACTGGGGGTCGTTTCAAGAGTTTGACTGCCTGCATTTTAATGCCTGCTACTATGCTCCGATTGAATGGGCGATCGCTCAAGGTATCCAAACCTTTGATCCAGGCGCAGGTGGCCGACACAAAAAGCGGCGGGGCTTTCCGGCTACGCCCAACTATTCCCTACACCGCATCTACAGCGATCGCCTCCTGCCGATTCTCAGCGCCTATATGCGCCAAGCCAATGAGCTAGAACAGCAAGAAATTGACGGCATTAACCAAGATTTGCCCTTTAAGCAGGGAGCGGGCAGCAACTAGACAAAAATCAGCCCTAGGGGCGATCGCCCCTGGGACGTTAGCCGTTGTTCCGAGCTTTTTCGCGAATCGCCTTAAAATCTATAAGATAGGTTAACCAAGGCGATCGGCGTCCTTCGTTTTCCATCTTGTAGGTATCATGCGGCTCTACCCAAACCATGTCCGACCCTGAACAAATCCCACTCTTCGATCTCCTCTCCACCCCAGCGCCGCCGCCCTCCGTGGATGTGGATCGCATTCCCACCAGTGCCAAAGTCTCTATTCCCCCCGGCACCTATACCGATTTGGAGACCTTGGGGCACCATTGTCGCCAATGTCAGCGCTGCGAACTCGGGGGAACTCGCATCCATGCCGTGGTGGGGCGGGGCAATCCTAAGGCCCCCATCATGATTGTGGGTGAGGGGCCAGGACAGCATGAGGATGAAGCCGGGCAGCCGTTTGTGGGGCGATCGGGGCAGTTGCTGGAAAAAATTCTGGCCGCCGTTAACATCGATAGCCAGCAAGATGTCTATATTTCCAATATCGTTAAATGCCGTCCACCGGGCAACCGTACCCCCACTGCCACTGAGATGGACGCTTGCCGCCCCTATTTGCTAGAGCAGATTCGCCTGGTGGATCCCAAAATTATCTTGCTCACCGGCGCATCGTCGGTGCGAGGACTGATTGGCGATAAGCGCGGCATCACCAAAATTCGCGGGCAGTGGTTGGAGTGGGAGAATCGTCTCTGTATGCCCATCTTCCATCCTGCCTACCTCCTGCGCAACGCCTCCCGTGATAAAGGCAGTCCCAAGTGGCTGATGTGGCAAGATATTCAAACGGTGCGGACTAAGCTCGACGAAATTCGCCAAGTTCCGCCTAATCCTCAGTAAAAGTTTCTGACTGATGTCGTCTTTCAGAAAAAAGAGGGCAGACTAATACTGTTCTGTTTTTTGGACAGAAGCAAGACGGCTGCAGACCAGCGCCATCACGGGTGAGTTCTTCCCTAGGCTAGGGCTGGCAGTATGTCATGTCTTGTCCCAGCGTTCTTAACTACAAGGCTGGGATAGGGTTTGTCTTGAAAGCTTTAGAGTCACAACTGGATCGGTGAATGCGGTCATCAACATGAGGATGAATGAACGACAGGGATACCTCTGATGGAGTGGATAAGTCTACATCAGCCCCCTAAGTTGGCTGTGCTCTCTGATCAATTCATGGTCTAGGTCAAACCATATATCGCCGTTTGCCCTCTTGTGCTCAGCAGCCTAGGGGAGAATGTTGTCGCTTATTGATGTTTCGTGTTCTATTGAGTCAGTTCGGTGTCAGGGATGACTTGTTAGAGGGTGTAGCAGACATGGACAGGCTGCGGATGACCTCAGGTGCATTTGAGGAGCTTGCTGGAAAGACTGGCCAGACCATGGGCGATCGCTAGCGTTGGTCTGGTTTATATGTTTTGGGGTGTGGAGAACGAGTTTCTCATTGTTCTCTCTTTTACAGGTCTATAGGGTGCAGGTCAGGACTATTTGAGCCATACTCTTAGGCTGTGGTTCACTTAGGCTGTAGTTCGCCCTGTAGAAACTTCGGATGCTAGTTGCATCTGTAGGATTAGGAATGCTTGGTTTGATGCTTGCTGTTTGCCTGTAATCTGTATGCCCTAGGGGTAGGTCAACGTAGTATTTGGTGCCGCCATGACTAACTTTCGGGATGATTTGACGCAGTCCGGTGCGATCGCTTCTGGTCTACCTCCATCAGCGATCGCCTCTAATGTGTTGGAGTTGCTCGTCATTGATCCATCGGTTCAAGACTATGGGCAGTTGATCGATGGCCTACGACCTGGCGTGGTGGTGTATGTGCTCCATCCCCAGCAGGATGGAATTGAGCAGATCACGGATCTGTTGCAACACTACCATCGACAGATCCAAGGACTTCACATCATCACCCATGGCGATCGCGGCCAACTGCATCTGGGCCATAGTCTCCTCACCACCAGCACCCTAGGTCGCTACGGGCGATCGCTGCAGCGTTGGTCTACGGCCCTAGCGTCCCAGGCCGATATCTTGATCTACGGCTGCCAGGTGGCTGACGGCGTGACGGGATATGGGTTTATCCGTCAACTGCAGGTTCTAACGGGGGCAAATATTGCCGCCTCCACGACCCCGATTGGTCATCCATCCCTAGGCGGCACCTGGGATCTCGATGTCACCCTAGGGGCCGTGCATACGTCCGTTGTGGTCAACCCTGCCACCCAACAGATCTATCCCCACTGCCTCATCCCCACTGTCAGCATCTCCGACCTCACCGTGGCAGAAGATGTGGGCGATGCTGTCTTCATCGTGACCTTGTCGGAGCCGGCCATAGCTCCGGTGGTGCTGGACTTTATTACCAATGACTTTAGTACAACCGCTGGTGAAGACTATACGGCTGTGTCGGGGCGGCTCACCATTCCATCGGGAGGCACCCAAGCCTTTATCACCGTTCCGATCATTGATGATGATCTTGACGAGGCACGTGATGGTGATCCCTTTGAAAGTGAAACTTTTTCCGTTGATCTCTCAATTGTCTCTGGGGCTGACTCGACCAATTCCATCCTGAATGGTTTTGGCAATATTACGGATAATGATCCGGCACCGGTGGTCAATCTGCTCAATACAGGGGTGCAGGTCACGGAAGGAGTGGGTGCGGTGGCGCGCTTCACCGTCGGCTTAAGCGGCCCTGCTGCGGGGCAGATTACGGTGAACTATACCCTCAACAACGGCACCGCCACCGATGGAGAAGACTATTTCTTCCCCGACACACCCTCTCTTGTGTTTCTGGAACAAGAAACCCAAAAAGTCATTGAAATTACCATCCTTGATGACGATATCTATGAGAAAAATGGCGTCCCCGAAACCTTTTCCCTAGAGATTTTTAGCGTCACGGGTAATCCTAGCGGAGATGGGGTAGAGCTTGGCCCAAATCGCATCAGTACGGTCAGCATTACCGATAATGAGCTGGCCCCGGTGGTGAGCATTAACAGCCTCACGGTTCTTGAAGATGCGGGAACAGCGGTGCTAGAGGTGACCCTCAGCAATGCCAGTGATGCGCTCACTCGGGTGACCTATACGACGGCTGATGATACGGCTGTCAGCACAGGGACTGTGATTGACGGTACCCGAGACTATAATCCGCGCGCGGGCACCCTATCGTTTGTGGCGGGCACAACCTCCACACTGCTCACCATCACCGTTGTGGATGATGTGGTGGAAGAGGTCAACGAGCAGTTTTTCGTGAACCTCACAGGTACGCCAGTGCCTGGCAGCGTCAACCTGAATGATGGCATCACTCAAGGTGTGGTGACCCTTCGGGATAATGACGGTGTGCCGATTGTGACGGTGCTGGGCGATAGCCAAGCGGAGGGTACGGATCTCGCCTTTATCGTGCAGTTGTCGCGGGAGGGCACCACCCCCGTTGTCATTAACTACACCACGGTGAATGGAACAGCGATCGCTGAAGCCCTAACGCCTGAGCCTGACGGCGATAACGACTATACCGCAACCCAAGGCAGCCTCACCTTTGCACCGGGGGAAACGCAGCTTACCGTGGTTGTACCAACGACGGCGGATGAGATTTTCGAAACTAATGAAACCTTAACGCTACAGCTATCGCTAGATCCGGGTGCAGACAATGCCACCTTCACAGGCGGCAGTTCTGTGGGAACAAGCACCATCCTCAATGATGATCCGGCCCCCGTCATTTTCGTTGAGGATGTGACGGTGAATGAAGGTGCCTTGGGTAATTCACCTGGGGCCGTTTTTACCTTTCTCCTCGATCGCCCTAGCCAAGCGCCCGTCACGGTTACCTATGCGACGGCAGACGGGACGGCGGAGAGCGGTGGTGAGATTGAGGCTGGGACAGCGGACTATGAGCCCAGAACCGGCCTGTTAACCTTCACGCCTGGCTCGACAATCCAACGCCTGACGGTGACGGTCAACGGAGACAACACCTTTGAAGACGGGGTCAATGAAACCTTTGTCCTCAACCTCAGCAACCCCAGCAATGGTTCGACCCTCAGCACCCCACAGGTCACCGGCACCCTGCTTGAAGATGATGCTCAGCCAGCGATCGCCATCCTGAATACATCGGTGGTGGAGGGCAATAGTGGGGAAACGACCAATGCTGTCTTCACGGTACAACTGACCAACCCCAGTCAATCTGAGGTCACCGTCACCTACAGCACCGGGGATGGCACCGCCAGTTCAAGCGGTGTTGTTGCAGCGGGCGGTAGCGATTATGTTCCAGTCATCGACGAAACCTTAGTCTTTGCCCCCGGTGAAACCCAGCAATTGATCACGATCGCTGTGAATGGGGACGACGTGAATGAAGGGAATGAAGCCTTCACCGTGACCCTCAACACGCCCACGGGCGCAACGGTGGGCAACGGAGTGGGCACGGGCACGATTGTTAATAACGACGGGCCACCAGCGATCGCCCTTCTCAACAATGCTGTCACCGTCAATGAAGGGGATAGCGGCGAGACAGCCACTGCCGTTTTTACAGTGCAACTGAGCAATCCCAGTCAGACGGAACTGACCGTCACCTACAGCACGAACGATGGTACCGCCCGTTCCGACGGAGAGTTGAATGCGGGGACAGCAGATTTTAGTCCTATCGTTGATGGGGTAGATGGGGTACTGGTCTTTGCACCGGGTGAGACCCAGCAGTTGATCACGGTGACGGTGAATGGGGATGATACGAACGAGCCGGATGCAGAAACCTTCAATGTCGTCCTGAACGGTGTCACTGGAGGAGGAGCTACCCTAGATGGCACGGCTAGTTCTGGCACGGTCACTATTTTGGATGATGATGATCAGCCAGCGATCGCCATCTTAGATACATCGGTCACCGAGGGAAATAGTGGCAACACCACCGCTGCCATCTTCACCGTCCAGTTGAGTAATCCCAGCCAGACGGAAGTCACCGTTGACTACAGCACGGCAAATATTACAACCAGTACCGGAGACAACGGGGCAGCCGGTGGCGATGACTATGTGCCCGTGTTGGGCAACACGCTGACCTTTGCGCCCGGTGAAACCCAACAGTTGATCACGATCGCCGTGAATGGCGATGATGTCAACGAACTGGATGAAACCTTCAGCATTACGTTGATCAACCCCACCACCAACGCGACGCTAGATGACGGGTTGGGCATCGGCACCATCCTAGATAATGACAATGTGCCGGTGGTGAACATTAGCAATGCCACAGTCTTGGAAGGCAACACGGGGGACATCAGCACGGCGGTGTTTACCGTTAGCCTCAGCAATCCGAATCAGGCTGAGGTAACGGTAGCCTACACCACGAACGATGGGACGGCCATAGCCGGTGGCAATGGCGCACTGGGCCTTGATGACTATCAGCCTGTGGTCGATGGTGTTCTGACCTTTGCCGCCGGTGAAACTCAGCAGTTCATCACGATCACTGTGAATGGGGATGGTGTGGATGAACTGGACGAGACCTTCGATGTGCTGCTGAGTGGGGTGACTGGGGGCCCAAGCCTGGGTAACAATCCCGGCACCGGCACCATTATCGACAATGATAATCCGCCAACGATCGCCATTTCTAATGCTTCGGTGTTGGAGGGAAATCTTGGTGACACCAGCAACGCTATCTTTACCGTCAGCCTGAGTAATCCTAGCCAGGACGATGTGACGGTGACCTACAGCACCGCAGACGGTACGGCTAGCTCTGGGGGAGATATAGCGGCCGGTGAGGGTGACTTTGAGCCGGTGGTGGATGGTGCTCTGACCTTCACAGCAGGCGAAACTCAACGGTTGATCACCATCACGGTCAATGGGGACGACGCGGCTGAAGGCTCTGAAACCTTTAACGTGAATCTCACCAGCACGTCGGCGGGGGGAGGCATTGCAGATGGGACAGGTGTGGGAACCATTGTCGATAATGATGGGCCACCCGCGATCGCCATCCTGGGTACCAGTGTCACCGAAGGCGCTATCAATGAAGCCACCAATGCCGTGTTCACGGTGAGCTTGACCAACCCCAGTCAGGAAGCGGTGACGGTTAACTACACCACCGCCAATATCACCACCAGTACAGGTGGCGCTGTGGCGGCTGGCGGAGACGATTATTTGCCTGTGCTTGGCGGCACTGTGACCTTCGCGGCGGGTGAGATCGAGCAGTTGATCACGATCACCGTGAACGGCGATGGTGCCAATGAAGGCGATGAAACCTTCAGTGTGACCCTTTCTGCCCCCAACGGCGGTGGTGCCACCTTGGTAGATGGGGCCGACATCGCCATTGGCACGATTGTTGACGATGATCCTCAGCCAGCGATCGCCATCTTGGGAACATCGGTACTCGAAGGTGACGCGACGACGACGACCAACGCCATCTTCACGGTGCAACTGAGCAATCCTAGCCAAACGGACATTACCGTTGACTACAACACAACAGATGGCAGCGCCCTTG
>DATNRH010001051.1 GCA_036703605.1 Candidatus Obscuribacterales bacterium
GCGAACACCACGGTTGACGTGCTCGCCGATGGCTGGGTGGCTCAAGGACTGCTGGCAGACGGCACTGGACAGATCACTCTGCCCCTAGCCGCCACCAAAGTGACCGCAGGGCTTCCATACACGAGCCAGTACAGGTCCCTCAATATCGAGGCCCCAACGGGTGACGGATCTTCCAAGGGCAAGAAGAAGCGCATCTACCACATTGACCTCGGGCTGTACAACTCGCTTGGTGGAGAGTACGGCATCGCCGCCGTGAGCACCCCCACCAATGAGGTCAGCACGGACTATATCATCCCCACGCGAATCTTTAACGTGAGCCAGTTCAACAACGCTCCCACCCTCAAGAGCGGAGTGTTCCCATTGACAATGCCACCCGGCAACCACTCAGAGGTTGATCTAGTCATCACTCAGAGCCAGCCCCTGCCGATGACAATCACCCACACCTTCCCTGTCGTCAACACCAAAGGAGACTAATGCCAGCCCAATCAGGAACTAAAGGGGGCAATGCCCTATCCCTAACTGGGGACATCATTCAGGCGCTGGGCTTCATATCCGCAGGCAGGGAGTCCGACGAGATATCCGAACGGAACGCTCTCCAGTTGAACGCGTCAGCGGAACGGGTGATGCAGAACGCCGCCGCCCAGTCCTCTGCTATTCAACGCCAAGGACAGAGGATGGTGGGAGCCCAGAGAGCCAGCACCGCTGCCAGAGGAATCGTCGTTGATCGTGGTTCTGCGCTTGACATTATCACAGAAACCCTTATAAGTACGAACTTGCAGGCAGCGGACATTAACCGCAATGCCCAGATACAGAGGTCAACACTTAAGATGCAAGCGAACGAACAGATAAGAGCGGGCAATGTAGCCAGCAAGGCCGGACTAATCAAGGGAGCTGGAACTATCCTCTCTGGAGCACTCAACCGTAGAAGCAATGCCCAGAACGCCTAGATCAGAGGAATTCATTCCGTCCAATCAACCCTCGGGCGTTGCGTTGGAATCCCCGCAGACGGGCGTTCAGAGCGCTCTAATAGGTCTTGGTGGAGCCCTTTCACAGGAGGGCAACAAGCGTCTCGCGCTGGAGAAGCAGTATGCACGCGAGAAGCAGGCACAGGTTGATCGCGTATCTACTAAGGATTTTCAGAACAAGACCCAAGAGTTAAGCATACAATTGCAGCTTGAGTTAGAGCAGGCCAAGGACGATGAGGCTCGCTCTAAGATCGTTCAGGACTATTCAGCAAGACACCAAAGCGTTGTTGATGGACTTCAAGGTGTCTCCGAAGATCAGAGAGAACTGATGCTGGCGGACGTTGAACACTTTGCTGCAGTGGCTCAATCCATGGCAATGAAGTCCAGCAATCAAGCGTTAAGAGCGAGAGACCAGAGTGTGGCCAAGCGTGCATTGGGACTAGCCATCGCCGCTAATGGAGAGGGTCTTGATAAAGCAATCACCGCAGGTTTAGAGGCTGGAAACTTTCACTCTGAAGATGACGCCAATAAAGCCAAGCAAGAGGCTCTGAATCAGATAGATTACAATAGGGCTCAGGCTACAAAGAATATCATTATTCAGGAAGCTCAAATGTATGAGGCTGATAATGACTTAGAGAACATCAAAGGAATGATAGAGGCCAATAAGGACGGTGATCCGGCCTCTTTATCGGAACTCAAGACTATGGCCAATCGGGTTGCCAATAGACGCATTGGCTCACAAGCGCAACTCAGCAAGTCAATTGAGAATGGGACCATCAGCACGTTTGATCTTAATGCCGCATACGAGAGAAGGCTGATAGATGGAAAGCAATATAAGGAAATGTCCTCTGCTATTGGATCAAGGAGTGCGGAGGAACTTTCCACAATAATCAAGGACACAAAAGCAAACAATGCTGGTTACAGATCCGTGGCTGGATTATTGGACAAAGAGCTTGGAAACTACTATCAAGGCGAGATCAAAGAGGGTGACATCATAGATCTTGAGGTGACCATTGGCCGCATCCAGCAGTTAAATGTTGATCCCGTAGCTAAGCTTGACTTGATAGCGAAGGCATCAGAACTGAATGGCATTAAGCACTCCAAGTATAATCCATGGGGATTTA
>DATNRH010001052.1 GCA_036703605.1 Candidatus Obscuribacterales bacterium
TGGTAGCGGTTAAGAAAATCCAGCACCGCTTGAGGATCTAGGTGTTCAGAATACTGAGTGAAGCTACGTAAATCAGCAACTACCACAGTCACATCACATTTTTTAGGTTGCTGCAGAAGATTAAGGGGCGACTCGAAAGCAGTTTCCACCACCGTTCGAGGTAAAAATCGTTCAATTAACACCCGTCCTGACTCATTTTTAATATGGCGGCGAACAATCCCCCCCATCCACATGCCTAAAAAGCCCGTACCAAAAATAGTAATGGTCGCGAAAAGAGCGATCGCTATATCAAGCTGAAATAAGTTGGCTGCATAGATAAAATTAGCCAAGGACAACAGAGTGGTTAACCAAGCAGCACGGCGGCTGAGGCGAATACCTCCAGATATAGCCATTAAGCAACAAAAGGCAGCAATATTCGTCAAGATGAGGGGCTGAGTTTTGCCGAGAACCTGCCAGATATTAGTAATAAACGCACACAGCAGCAGGCTGTCAAAGACTGGAATAATCAACTGCCACTGACGCAGCCTACGCAACGATAAGGTGTGCTGTAAAACTTTAACCAACCCTAGAGCAAACACACTGGCGCAAAGGCTAATGATCATCACCGTAGGAGGAATAGACTCTTCCCCCATCAAGGGCTGAGGAAACAAGAACACAGCTACATCAAGCATGGAAGAAATGAATAGCACAACCGCCCGTACATAGGCAAAATTGCGCTCATTACGGTGGGCTTCGGCGGCCACGACTTGATCGAGAGTGGCTTGGAGCGACAGTCGGGCAGCGGATTGGGACGGGGGTGGTTTGAGCGGCCTCATCGGAGTAGTGCCTAGAACCGGCTATGCTTTAGGTCTATGCTACAAGACTTAGCAGGGAGCGTCAGGTTGTTGACGACTTGAGAGACCCTTGAGAGACCATAGACTAAAACTTTCTAGGATATTGAACAAGGCATGGTTGAAATCGTACCCCTAAGCTTATGGATATCTGTTGATCTTGTTCGGCACTGATAACAGAACTCAAGCGGTGATCTAGTCCCTGCTTCTTATCTTTGTTGATGAGCTTCATGTACAGCCCTGAGACTTAAGATAAGCCTTGTGCGCAAGCGTGCCCAGGCTTGCCCATAGCTCATCTTGCGAGAGCGATCGCTCCTCTGCTATTCTCTGCCCAGCTCTTTTTTGTTACCCTGTGCATACAGACGGCTCGCCTAGCTGCCCTCTGAACGTTGTAGTTTGACATCACCCCGTGGCTCCATGACCCAACCGTCTTCCCCCTCTCCCGCTCCAACAGACCTGCCCATCGATCCAAACCAGCCAGGGCCAGCCATCACCCCCAACGAGCCCGCACCTAGCTACGTCAAATTAGCCATGCGCAACATGGTCAAAAAAGGCGGGCAGTCTTTAGTGCATTTTGGTCTCACAGTGGTTGGTCTGCTAGCGTTGCTAGTGGGTCTGGCCTACCTAACTCGGTAGAATCACCATGGCTCCCCTCCCCGTTTTAGAACTCTTGGTGCAAGATGACGTAGATGACTGGCCCCAGGGAAGCGATCGCCCCTCAGATGACCAGTGGCAGCAGTGGTTCCAGCATTGGCTATGCGAAATGCAGCCCGATCTATCCCCGATTGGGCAGTACGAAATCAGCCTGCGGCTCACCACCGATGCCGACATCCACGAGCTGAATGCCCAGTACCGCCAGGTTGATCGGCCCACGGATGTCTTGGCCTTCGCTACCATAGATGATCCTCTGCCGGGGCTGGCTGAAATGCGATCGCAGATGCCGGTTTACCTCGGTGACATTGTCATTTCTGTGGAAACAGCTCAGCGGCAGGCGACGTCCCATTCTTTGAGCGATGAATTGGCTATCCTAGCAACCCATGGACTGCTGCATCTGCTGGGATGGGATCATCCCGATGATGACACCCTCTGGGATATGCTGAACCAACAGCAGGTGTTGCTAGCCACCGTGGGGATTACCGCTGCCTTGCTGCCCGACCCCGTAGCCTAACGCCCTGCCAGCCTGGGTTTTCTTGGTCATCGGGTGACCCTTTGTTCTTCTAGGGAGAGGTTGTACCATGAATGAGTTTGTAATGTATGTCTTTCTCCCTGCCAAGCATCTTGCTGCAGCCAAGAGAGCATCAGTATGAAAGCAAAGCTATAAATCTAGAGTGTCTGGGTACCATGAGAGCATTCCGTTGATAGGGTTAATCACCGTGAATGCCATACTCAGGTGATACGTTTAGACCTCTCTGCTGTACGCGATCGTAACGGCGAGAGAGCAGTTCAAATTGTTTTGATCAGGTAACGTTGCCTATGTCTCAGCAGACCTCAACGGAGACAGCGTCCCAGTCCTCCACCCTACCCAAAGCCGATCGGGAGCTTTCATGGCGGGTTGCATCAAATTTATTCGTGAGTTTTCGGTACGCTTGGGCGGGCCTACGCTACGCCTTCCGCACCCAGCGCAATTTTCGAATTCATCTGCTGGTCGGCACGCTTGCCCTGATACTTGGCATCTATCTCCAGCTCACCGCCGTGGAAATGGCCATTATTGGCTTAACCATTGGTGCCGTTTTGACCATGGAATTACTGAATACCGCCATTGAGTCCGTGGTCGATTTAACCGTTAAGCAGAGCTACCACGACCTCGCTAAAATTGCCAAAGACTGTGCCGCAGGGGCCGTCCTCACCTCAGCGCTGGCAGCCATGATTGTGGCTGGCTCTCTGCTTCTTCCTCCATTGCTTCAGCGAATTCTCCTCTGGGTCAGCTAGTTGTCTTAGGATCAAGCTAGATCACCCTAACGCTTGCAGCTCACACCCGACCTGCGGTAGGTATACTGCCATACCTTGTTCAAGACGTGCCTTGTCCTTCATACCCGCGTTGCCTTGAAATTATGATCCTTGTTATCGACAATTACGATAGTTTTACCTACAACCTCGTTCAATATTTGGGCGAGCTAGGTGCCGACCATCCCGTCGCTGCTGAGATCCAGGTCTATCGCAATGACCAAATCACTCTCGATCAGGTGCGATCGCTCCATCCTGACGGCATTGTCATCTCACCTGGCCCCGGCCGTCCTGAAGATGCAGGCATTTCCCTAGACCTCATTCGTGACCTCGGCCCCGATTATCCCATCCTAGGCGTTTGTCTCGGGCACCAAAGCATCGGACAAGTCTTTGGTGGTAGGATTACCTCTGCGCCAGAGTTGATGCATGGCAAGACATCTCCAGTCCATCACACCGGAGTGGGGGTCTTTGCCGGTCTTGAAACCCCCTTCACAGCCACTCGTTATCACAGCTTAATCATCGATCGCGAGTCTTGTCCGGATGTGTTGGAAATTACGGCGTGGGTAGAAGATGGCACAATTATGGGCGTGCGCCATCGGAACTATCCGCACCTCCAAGGTGTCCAATTTCATCCAGAGAGTATCTTGACGGCATCCGGCAAGCTGTTGTTAAGTAACTTTTTGGCTGAGGTGAGTCAGCGATCGCTCGTAGCGCACTGAACACCGAAATAGCATCAATACTCGTCCCTCCATCGTGCTGGATAGGCATCTCGATGGAACCTAAGCTTGCCTGGGTCAAGGGCGATCGCGTTCAGCAGTGGTGAATCCTGAGGAAATTATGAAGCGGCGACAGTTTATTCAATATACGGGAGCTGGGTTAGGCGCAAGTGTGGGTCTGGGTCTGTTGGGCAACGCCGCCCAAGCCCAGTCCAGTTCTGTGCAAATTCGCTGGCTGGGGCATACGTGCTTTTCGTTTACGGGCGATGGTCAAACATTTCTTGTCAATCCCTTTCAAGCCATTGGCTGCACTGCAGGCTATCGATCGCCCCAGGTGACCGCCGATGTTGTCATGATCAGCAGCCGGTTGCTGGACGAAGGCGTAGTGGAAGGGCTGCCGGGCAATCCCCGCGTTCTCTCCAGCTCGGGACTTTATGAGCTATCGGGGACTCAAATTGAAGGGATTCCCATTGCCCACGATCGCGTGGGTGGACGGCGATTTGGCACCAATGTCATGTGGAACTGGCAACAGGCCGGGCTGAATATTCTGCATATGGGTGGAGCTGCTGCCCCGATTACCTTTGAGCAACAGGTGCTCATTGGTCGTCCTGATGTGGTGCTAATTCCCGTCGGCGGCAGTGACAAGGCCTATACGCCCCAAGAAGCGATCGCTGCCATTGAGGCACTAAACCCCAAGGTGATCATTCCCACCCACTATCGTACCGCCGCCGCCGATGCCAACACCTGCGATATTACGCCAGTGGATGATTTCCTGAATCTCCTGTCGGGTACATCTATTACTCGTCATACAACAGACACCGTGTCCATTGGTGTCGCCGATCTCCCTGCCTCTGGAGCCAGCGTGCGGGTCTTCAACTACTCGTTTTGATCTCGGGTCATCCCGGTGTTTAATCGGCCGTGCTCAAAGGTATCTGACTCTGTGAGGACATCATGGCTGGCTGGCATTTCGATGTCGCTTATGCTCAAAACCTGATGAAAAGAGGGTTGAGCAACGTCGAAACCCAGCGGCTTCATTGAATTGAGTCCACCCTTGAGCCATGTTCAGCCTTGGGTTAAGCAGCTTTCTATCACTCATGCCCAGGATCTTTGGAGCACGACCTCCGCGGGATCGGAGTAGATTTCGCGGTGAGAATCGCTAGAGCCCTAGCGCATCACCGACAGAACCTTCTATCTTTGTATGATGTAAGGTTTTCTGGTCTGCGAAGTATTATGTCTGAACCTCAAGTTGCTCCCTATGGAAGTTGGATCTCGCCCATTACATCCGACCTCATTGTGGCGGGTAGTCTGCGGCTGGGTGAAATTCGCCTCGATGGCGATCGCCTCTATTGGAGTGAGGGGCGGCCTACGGAAGGGGGTCGCAATGTTGTGGTCCGTTGGAAGGCTGGCAACCCCGAGGATGTCACCCCAGCTCCGTTTAATGTGCGTACCCGTGTCCATGAATATGGCGGCGGAGCCTATATTGTCGTCGATGGAATTGTCTATTTCTCGAATTTTCTAGATCAACGTCTCTATCGCCAAGCGCCGGGAGCAGATCCGACGCCCGTAACCCCGGAGGGCCCCTATCGCTACGCCGATGCCGTATGGGATGCGGGACGCCAGCGTTTGGTCTGCGTCCGTGAAGATGGCAGTGGGGATGGCGAACCGGTCAACGCGATCGCTGCCCTGAGCCTAGACCCAGAAAGCTACGGCACCGTGCTGGTGTCCGGCAGTGACTTCTATGCATCACCCCGCCTCAGCCCCGATGGTCGCTACCTCGCTTGGCTTAGCTGGAACCATCCCAATATGCCCTGGGATGGCACGGAACTGTGGCTGGCTAACGTAGACGAGCAGGGCCAGGTGCATGGCGCTCACTGCATTGCTGGTGGTCTAGAAGAGTCCGTTTTTCAGCCGGAATGGTCGCCGGATGGCGTGCTCTATTTCGTTAGCGATCGCACCGGCTGGTGGAATCTTTACCGCTGGCATGACAACATGGTTGAACCCATGTGTCCTAAGTCAGCCGAGTTTGGCCTCCCCCAATGGGTGTTTCGCATGGCCACCTACGGCTTTGCTTCAGCGGATATGCTGATCTGCACCTATGTGGAGCGCGGCATTCAGGTGCTGGCTCGGTTAGATACAACGACTAAAAAGCTAACACCGATCGCCACCCCCTACACCGCCATCGGCGGCCTGCAAGTATCTGAGAAACAAGCTGTATTTCTAGGCGGTTCCCCCGATGCGCCCAGTGCGATCGCTGCCCTGGATTTGATCACCGAACAGGTACAGGTGCTGCGTCGTTCTAGCCAGATGGACATCGATCCCGGCTATCTCTCCATGCCCCAGGTGATTGAATTCCCTACCAGCAACGGTCTCACCGCCCATGCCATCTACTACCCACCCCAAAATAAAGACTTTGTAGCCCCGGAGGGCGAACGTCCACCCCTGCGGGTGCAGGGCCATGGCGGCCCAACGGCGGCTACTTCAGCCACCTTCAACCCCGGTATTCAATATTGGACAAGTCGCGGCATTGGCATTCTCGATGTCAACTACGGTGGCAGCACCGGCTATGGTCGAGCCTATCGCGAACGCCTCAAGGGCAACTGGGGCATTGTGGACGTAGACGACTGTGCCAATGGTGCAGAATATCTGGTGCAGCAGGGACAAGTGGATGGCGATCGCTTGGTGATTCAGGGCGGCAGTGCTGGAGGCTACACAACCCTAGCAGCCCTTACCTTCCGGAATACCTTTAAGGCAGGGGCTAGCTACTACGGCGTCAGCGATCTCAAAGCTCTGGCGGAAGATACCCATAAATTTGAGTCACGATATCTTGACGGATTGATTGGCCCCTACCCCGAGCGCCAAGATCTGTACGAAGCGCGATCGCCCATCCACCACATTCATCAACTAGCCTGTCCGGTGATTTTCTTTCAAGGTGATGAAGATAAAATTGTGCCCCCCAATCAAGCCGAAATGATGGTCTCTGCCCTCAAAGATAAAGGGTTACCGGTAGCCTATGTGCTGTTTGAAGGGGAGCAGCACGGCTTTCGTAAAGCGGAGAATATTAAACGAACCTTAGATGGTGAGCTCTATTTCTATGCCCAGGTCTTTGGTTTTGAGCTAGCCGAGACTATTGAGCCGGTGGCGATCGCTAACCTATAAGCCCCGCTAGATCAGGATCCATGGGGTATGGCT
>DATNRH010001053.1 GCA_036703605.1 Candidatus Obscuribacterales bacterium
GCCTCAAAATAGGCGGCCATTTGCTGAATAGACCAGCCTTCAGGAATGGTGAACTGCTGGGTTGCAACCTCTCCATCCCAGATTTGATCAGCGATCGCCACCATCGGAGTTGTGGGCGACAGCTCATACGTACCCGCCAAGAATCCCCCAGGGCGATCGCGCAGCATTTGCCAACGAGCCCAGAGATCCCAAGCGGTGGTTGACCGAATCAAGCCCACGGCCTTGAGATCTTGCCCAATCTGGCGCGCGGAGGTACCCGACGGAATGTCCATGCGGATCAGCGAATCATCCGCCGTCAACGACGGGTCAGAACTGCTTAGTGCCGGCGCGGTCGCCCAACTCCACCAAGCCCATCCTTGCCAGCCTCCAAGAGCCAGCGTGGCTGGCAAGATGAGGATATAAAATAACGTTCGGGTAATGCGTTGCACAGCACGTATGAATGCGTCGATCAAAGAACATGCAAATCCTAATCCATGCAGCCCTGCCGCCGCGTGCCCCCAACGGATGAATCCCCTGCTAACAGCCTGAGGTGCCCTAGAGCAGGGATCTCCAGTCTACTAATCGATATCCTCAAACAGCAGATCTTCTAGTTGTGGGCGTACGGTCTGAAATTCCTCGGGCGATAACAGTTCGGGAGTCTGCTGACCGTTGACGCGGGCGAAAAAGAGAAGCGGCTCTAGAGGGGTACAGAGCACATATTCTTGCTCTTCATAGAAAAAGGTTGCCAACATTTGAAACTGCTCGGTTTCATTGGCCTCTTCATCCTCACCAATGTTGAGGGTAATGATGTCGTCATCGACAGGATCAGGCAGATCTCCCTCAGCGGTTAGGGTAAAAGCTGTATGGGTGAGCATCAAATTCTGCTCTGCTAAAACAGCCCGAGCCGTGTCAAACACATCGACGACTTCCTCATCGTCAATATCGACCAGCACTTCTTCATCTTCTTCATCGCCTTCTTCCCAAGCGAAAATTTCAATCGGCGCATGGACAGGAAGCAAGAGGAGGTATTTGGTGCCCTCAATATCCGCTGACTTTTCGACCGAACACAGGAGTGACCGCCCGTCTTCGTCAGCGAGGTGAATGGTCTCTACATTCAGATCTAAGTCGTCGTCATTCATCCCAAAAGTTCCCCGATTCGATGTAATCCTGGCAGCCCGTCGATGGAAAGTCCAGTGTGCTATTCGCTTGGCCATGCATCCGTGTTAAGCAACACAGATGCATGGCACACAGTATCGTAGCACGATGCCATGCATCTAGAACTGTGCGGATAAATTTAACGTAGACCCAAGCAATCAATAACCTAGGAAATGCAGACAGGCTATGGGGTTACGCGATCGCTTTCCATGAGGTCGGGGCGCTGGGCTCCTTCATCCAACCAGCGTTGCAGAATCAGGGCGGCGGCCTTGCGATCAATCAGTCCTTTATCGTGGGACACACGTCGTTCTGCCTCGATCAACTCTTCTGCCTGCACCGAGGTCAACCGTTCATCGACATAGACCACCGGCAGGTTCAACAGAGGCGTGATGCGATGGACAAATTTTTGCACCTGTTTGGCCTGTTGCCCCAAATGACCATCCATACAGTAGGGCAAGCCGACGACTAAGACCTGCACCTGCCGCTCACGGGCGATCGCCTGCAGTTGCTCGACCACCTGCTGAAACGATTGTCGCTCGATGGTGAACAGGCCAGTGGCAATTAAACCTGTACCGTCACAACCCGCGACACCAATGCGCCGCCGGCCGACATCCAGACCTAGTGCTGAAATGCGCTGCTTCACCTATCCCTGGGATCCTTCCATGGAATCGTGGTTCAAGAAAGGCAGGCGGCGATCGCTACTTTTCCCATCAGTGCTTGACGTTTCGGGGGAAGCGGGGGCCGAATCACCCTGATCATCCCGCACCGTTCCGGAGACGGGGGGGATGGGATGGGAGGCAGGCATTGGGTTGGCTGCCGTTCGACCAAACATAGAAAATCGGCTGGGCACCGGTTTGCGGGCCGGCTGCAGACCCTGCAGTACCTCGGGCAGCGGCAAGTATTCGAAGGACACCGGCCGTGTTTCCCGCAGTTTATGCCACACCGACCGCGACATTAGCAAGGTGTGCTGGGTGCGCTCTGCCCCAATCTGGGCTAAATATTCTTCCCGCTCAGACTGATAGTCAGCCGAGGCTAGGCAAAGCTGCTGGGGCGGACAGTCTTGGGTCATGCGGGCCATTTGGGCGAGCAGTTCTGGGTAGAGCCAGGTGTAGGCTGGATGCACCGTCAACTCGGCGACGTGGGGACAGCGCCCATCGCGACAAAGCTGTAGGTTGAAATAGCCGATCGCTGCCTTGCGCTGGGGTTCAAACACGTAGCCACTCACGCTGTCTACCCGCCGCACCCAATGCTGGACACCGTTGACTAAGGTTTGGAATACACCGGACTTAAAGTCTGGCGGTTGGCGATCAAAGACTTGGCGGACAAGCGGCGGCATGGCCACCGTGTCGAGCTGATGCAGCAAAAAGGCATCCGCGTTGCTCACCGGCAGCAGATTGGGGAGATCGGGCTCCCGCTGGGCCAAGGTTGTCAATAGATCAGGAGCGATCGCCCAGTAGGCCATCTGCGCCAAGGGCTGGAACCCTGTCTGCCGATAGACGCCCAAAGCTGCACTATCATTCACGTCTACCTCAATCATCCAGGTACGCGCTTCCCAGATATTTTGCAGGCAATAGCGCAGGAGTTGGGATGCCACATCCGTGGCCAAGAGCTTTACTTGCCCATCCACCAAGGTAGACTCCGCTGCAATTTGCTCCACCCGCCAGGTGCTGCGCGTCCGGTTGACGGGCGAGACCCGAATCATGCCGTGGGGCTGCCCAGCATGTTCTGCCACAAAGGCGCAGAGCATGTGTTGGAGAGGATTGGGCACCCAACTTAGACATTTCAGCACCCCGTACCAAGGCCGCATTTGCTCCATGGTGGGATGGGGCCCAGTGGGATGGTAGGAATGCTCCGCCGCCAATTCCTTCGAAGCAAGGTGCTCAAGGGCGTCGAAATCTCGACCTTGCAAGGGGCGGATAGAGATACTCTGCGGGTGAGGAGATGCTGAAGTCATGAAAACTTGACATCCAGAGGGTGTGCTATATCCCTAGTCTACAGTGTCCAACTTCAGACGACGGGAAAAAGACGAGATTTGCAGCAATTCTCCCCGTTGAAATCAGCAACTCCAATACCAGATGTCATTTTCTAGATCAAGGCAGCAAGACACCAAGTTGACTCATGGTTGCATCTTCTCCAGCAGCCTGGATCTGAGAGCCGCAGGTCTAGGATTTAACTGGCATTGCTCCGTTGATGCTAGGCTTGGCGGTGGCACATTGTCGATATTGCTGTGGCTGATTCGAAGAAACCAACACGTTCATTTGCCAGAATTGCTGGCATTGTGGCGGCTGCCACACTCATTAGTAAGATCTTTGGTCTGTTTCGTCAACAGGCGATCGCTGCTGCGTTTGGGGTTGGTGCAGCCGTTGATGCCTACAACTTTGCCTACGTTATCCCTGGCTTTTTACTCGTGCTGCTGGGGGGCATCAATGGCCCATTCCATAGTGCCATTGTCAGTGTCTTAGCCAAACGCCGGGCTGAAGATGAAGACATCGCTCCCCTGGTGGAAACCATTACGACCTTAATCGGTGGCGTGTTGCTGCTGGTGACGATTGGGCTGATTATTTGGGCTGCTCCGTTGATT
>DATNRH010001054.1 GCA_036703605.1 Candidatus Obscuribacterales bacterium
AGCGCCAAGCCGAATGGAGCCTTAGCGGTGACAGGGTGAGGTCTGCTGATTATGCAAGGGAGGGCTACCAGAAAAACGTAGTCGCCTATCAGGCTATCAACAAGACCGCCGATGCTGTGGCCGCTATTCCATGGATTGTTCGCCGTGCCAATGGCGATGAGCTAACCGACCACCCTTTGCTTCGATTGATCCAGCGCCCAAACCCCATGCAATCAGGCTCAGAGTTTATGCGCTCGCTTGTGGGCTTCTATCGCATTAGCGGCAATGGTTACATGGAGCGGGTCATGGTTGGCAGTCAGCCGCGTGAGATTTACTCGCTTCGATCTGACCGCATGACCATCAAGCCGTCTAACACTGGCATGCCTGCCGGGTATCGCTATCAAGTGGGCTCTGAATTCGCCACATGGGAAGCCGACAACCGCACAGGGCTTAGCGATATTCGCCACCTAAAGGCGTTTAACCCCCTTGATGACTGGTATGGCATGAGCCCCTTGATGGCCGGTGCGTATGCAGTAGACCAGCATAACGAGTCTATGCAATGGATGCAGAGCCTATTGCAGAATGGTGCGGCTCCCTCTGGAGCAATGGAGCTTGCCGAAGGCTCGCTAACAGACGACCAGTTTAACCGGCTGAAGGCTGAGATTGATGAGAAGTATGCAGGCAGTCAGAACGCTGGGCGGCCCATGCTTCTTGAGGGTGGCTTGAAGTGGACGCAGATGGGACTGTCTCCGGTTGACGTTGCCATTATCGAAACCAAGTACAGCGCAGCGCGTGACGTATCCCTAGCTCTGGGGGTGCCTCCCTTGCTGCTAAACATTCCAGGCGATAGCACGTACAGCAATTACAAAGAGGCCCGCCTAGCTTTCTACGAAGAGACCGTCATTCCCCTCGTTCACTACATCCGCGACGAGCTTAACGCATGGCTGTCTCCTCTGTTCGATGGCGTAGAGCTAGATATTGACCTTGACAAGATCCCGGCGATTGCTGAGAAGCGGCTTGAGCTTTGGACAATGGCGGATAGCTCTACTGACCTGACCATTAACGAAAAGCGGGAAATCAAGGGCTATGATGCTATTGACGGCGGGGATGAAATCCTTGTTCAGTCTAGCATGATCCCGCTGAGCATGGCTGTGACACCTTTAGATCTCGGGATGTCCGAGCCTATGGATGACAACCCGCTGGCCCCAGGCGAAGAGCGCAACAG
>DATNRH010001055.1 GCA_036703605.1 Candidatus Obscuribacterales bacterium
AATGGTGGGGCACCTACAACGCCACCACCCTACAGCCCCGCCGTCTACCCAGCGATACGGAAATTCTAGACGCCTATGCCATGATTCCCAACCCGGCCTGGCGGTTCGTTTTCGGCGTCATGGCCACCTACGGATTGCGCAATCATGAGGTGTTTTACTGCGACTACAGCGCTCTGCAGCAGACCCATGGGGAAGCGATCGTCGAAGTGCTAGAGCCCACCAAAACTGGGCATCACGAAGTCTGGCCTTTTTATCCCGAGTGGGTTGATCATTTCTCACTGCGCCATATTCAGCTTCCCAAGCTTCAAACAGATTTAGACAAAACTACCCTGCAGCGTGTTGGGCAGCGGGTTAGTGCTCAGTTTCGTCGCTATGGCCTCCCCTTTTCGCCCTACGACCTGCGCCACGCTTGGGCCGTGCGCACCATTCACTTTGGCCTACCCGATACGGTGGCAGCGCGGATGATGGGGCATTCCGTCGCCATCCACACCCGCACCTACCACCGCTGGATTTCCCGTCGTGACCAACAGCAGGCCGTCGATGCCGCCCGGCAACGGCAGCGATCGCCCGTACTCCAGCCCCTCAGCGATGGATAGTGGTTCGTGGGAAAGGGTCACAGCGCCGATCGCGACGACGTAGCGTGCTGCTAGGCGAAGCCGTAACGCACGGTCTTGTAAGGCAATGAAAGGAATCTACGTTGCCGGGTTTCGACTGCGCTCAACCCTCTTCTCATCAGGATTGGAGCATTGAGCGTAGTCGAAATGAGCGCCGTTGCCATACTTGCCCATCGTGACGTCTTCCCACGTGAGGCATCTATCAACTGAACCTATGCCCTCTCTGACCCCTTGGGTTGCGAATCAACGATTTTGGTTGCGGTGGACGCTGGTCACGATCGCCTGCGTTTTGTGGATGCTGGTGATCAATATGGGTTTAATGATCACACTCCAAACGCCCAGTATTGGTGGATTAGTGCTGAGCAGTTGGATGGTTGGACTGGGGCAAGGGCAGGTGCTGCGTCCCCATATGCGTCAGGGTAATCGGTGGCTATGGGCGACGACTCTAGGGTTAGTGGTCAGCTTCTACACTGGGATGATTCTCGGTTGGATGCTGCTCACTGGTTTGAATCAGGCGCAAGCAGCGATCGCTGTCCAATGGTTGAGTGGATTAATGAGTGGTTTATGGGTAGGGGGCGTTATGGGTCTGGCCCAGTCGTGGGTGCTGCGTCGCCACTGCCGCCATAGTTGGGTGTGGGTGCCAGGATCAGCCTTGGCTTGGGGCTTGGGGCTGACGGTGGGATTCCTGCCCTGGCCCATCGAGCGGCTGTTGCCTGACGTGGCACCGATCGGGAGCCGCCTCTTGACCCTGATGCCTCTCCTCGCCGGAGTAGCGATCGCTAGCGGTCTATCTGGACTGATTTTGGCCAAGCTTCTAGGCTTACCCAATCGCCATGGGAAGATGAAATCCTAGGAAATGTAGGGTTCCTAGCCAATCACGCCATGAAAAAAGGCACCCCTGAGAGTGCCTAAAGGATTCTAATCATGTTGGTGTATCAAAGGTTTATTTAAAACCAACCGCCGCTTGCCAAACAAAGGCGAGGAGCAGGAAGAAAACCGGAATAATAGGCAACACATCAACAAGGGGATCAAAAACAGAGTAAGCTTCGGGCAGCTTGGCTAAAATTAGTGCCGCGTCCATGGATGGCCTTTCCTCTTTAACTCAGACATCTCAGATTTTTTGAATCTTATCATAATTCAGGGATCACCTCACCCCATCCAGTCAATTCTCGCAGGGATCAGCAATTCTCATTTTGACCAGTAGCTTGCCCAATCTGCCGAATCCTGAACGAAAGAATGAGCTTTTTCAACCAATCTATTGACACTGTTCTCAATAAGCTCATGCAAGATGTTCATACTGAGAATTGCTGCGCAGGGATAGGGCAGGTCGTCCCACAAGTTGAGCGCGATCGCCCTCTAGGTGAGCTGCGATCGCAGTTGGGCAATCAGGCGATCGCAGTCTTCCTCTGTGGTGAAGTAATGCACGCAGGCCCTGATGCAGTTGGGATGCAAAATGGTGCGCACCATGATCTGCTGGGCTTCGAGCTCAGCCACCAGTTGCCCATGGGCTCGGTCGGGCTGTCCTTCTAGGCGAAAGGAGACGAGACCGGCTTCGGGAGGGGTGGTGCGGAGGGGTTGAACTGTCGGCAAAGTTTGCAACTGCTCCCAGAGGTAGGCGCTGAGCTGTTGAATCTGCTGGTAGCGCTGCAGGGCCGTTCCCCGCTGTTGATGGAGAGCGATCGCACTGCGAAGGGCGCTGTAGAGGGGATAGTCGGAGGTGGCAATTTCGTAGCGTTGACCGTTTTCCTTCAAGCCCGTGGGTTGCCCGGTGCCGTCCATAGTGATGCTGCGCCAGCCCACGAAGGTGGGAGCCGCCGTGGCGTAGCAGGCAGGGTTGACATAGAGCCCGCCCGCGCCCGCCGCACCACACCACCATTTATGCCCGGTGAAGGCGTAGAAATCTGCTCCTAGGTCATCAAGCTGCAGGGGCAGAACGCCCACAGACTGGGCCGCATCCACCAAAACCCGTACTGGCTGGTAGCTAGGGTGCTGACGGCAGGCGGCCACAATTTCCTTCATCGGTAAAACCTGGCCGGTGTTCCACAAAATATGGCTGATCACCACCATGCGGGTCGTGGGCATCAGATGCTGAGCGATCGCCCCCACGGGATCACCTTGGTTTAGGGTTTCGAGGACGGGGCAGGTAGACACCTTGATGCCAAAGCGTCGCTGTAGCTCATGGGCGGTGGCGATCACGCCCGGATGTTCACAATCCGTCAGCAGCAGATGATCGCCCTCGCGCCAGTCGATGCTCCATAGGGCAATATTGCAGCCCACGGTCACGTTCTCGGTAAGGGTGATGGCCTCGGGTTGTGTGCCCAGTTCAGCGGCGATCGCTTGCCGGGCCAGGTGGCTTTCTTGCTGCAGCCAAGCATTGGTGCTGCTGGAGAACGGCCCCCGCTCTTGAATGTGCATCTGGGTGTCATGGAGGGTAGCGATCGCCTCCTGGGCCATCGGCCCCTGGCCTCCATAGTTGAAATAGGTTTTATTGGCGAGGGCAGGATAGCGTTGGCGATAGTCGTGCAGCGAGGGTTGAGCCATGATCATCCGTGTGAAATACGTGCTTCCTGCTTGTACCAAATTGCAGGGAAGGCGGCAAGCTGCTGATGGTGGTGATCCCCATGCTTGTCTGGGTAGGGTGCTGATAGGCGCAGCCGTAACGAACCGCTTTGTAGCGCTGTAATACATACAGCAGACCGTGGGTTGATCCTTTACCCACCTCTGTCTAATACCCACCCCTGTCTAATAGGAGCGATGATCATCGATCCTCGTTCAGAATTAGGAAGGAAGGCGATCGCTCTCAGATCCCACAACCCACAATCCACAACCCACAATCCTCAGATCCCAAGGCTTAACCCTTAGAAGACGAGGAGGGAAACCGGCCTTCGCGAATATCCTGGCAGAAGTCTTCCACGGCTCCCTGCACTGTTTCCCGCAGATTTGCATAGGCTTTCGCAAAGGGCGGCCGCCAGTCTGAAAGCCCTAGCAGGTCTGCCGTCACCAACACTTGCCCATCACAATCTGGCCCAGCACCAATGCCAATAGTGGGAATCGATAGCTTCTGGCTAATCGTAGCCGCAACATGATCGGGAATATGTTCGAGCACAATGGCAAACGCCCCGGCCTGCTCCAAGGCGATCGCTTCTGCTAGGAGCTGCTCTCCCGCCTCAGGAGTCGTTCCCTGTTGCCGATAGCCTAGGCGACGTACCGCTTGGGGCGTGAGGCCGATATGCCCCAACACCGGCATTCCCGTTTGCACTAGGGCCGCGACCGTATCGACGATGGCAGGGTAGCCGCCCTCTAGCTTGACGCCCCCTGCGCCAGTTTCCTTCAAAATGCGCCCCGCCGATTCAATCGCCTGGGACAGGCTCACCTGATAACTTAAAAACGGTAGATCTACAATCAGCAACGCCTGCTTCACACCCCGACGCACGGCCTTGGCGTGGTGCAGCATTTCCTCCAGAGTGACCGGCAGCGTCGTGTCATAGCCCAAGGTCACCATGGCTAAGGAGTCGCCCACCAGCACAACATCCACCCCTGCCTGATCCATAATTTGGGCAAACAGATAATCTGCCGCCGTCAGCACCGTAATCCGCCGACCTTGCTGCTTATATTGAATGAGTTTCTGAGGTGTTACAGCCATGGATGTCCTATTCAGCGATCGCGTTCCGCACATCTCGGGAGCATGAGTCTGCCCTGCGGCATCCCCCGGTGTAACCCGTCATCTGCCAGCAAACTAGCAAAGACTCTATGCGGTGTGATTCAAGGGATTAGCGAAATATCTCCCCTGAATTCAGGGTAGCGGATACTGTGTTCAAACGGGTTTTGTTCTGCAAATTCTCAGGGTGCCTGGGAAGGTAGTTATGACTGTGGTTAAGTGGGAAGACATAACGATTGGCAAGCATTTCAACTTCAAGCTTCATGAGAGGTGCATTACGGCTTCGCCTAACAGCACCCTACTAGGTTAGGCAGTATCCTCGTTATTCCCTGGTGGGAAGATGAGGATGATCCTGAGCGATCGCCTAGCGTACCCGATGCCCTGCATACCAAACCCCTCATTCCCATATGGGAAGAGGGGTTTGGGACCAATGAAGAGAGCTAGGGCTGTGCTCAATTGCTATCGGGGGAAGGCAGCAGCAAAACACAGACTAGTGATAATAACGTTTCTCTAACCAGACCCGTACATCTTGCTCAGAGGCAAAGGTATTATGATAGTCTGTCACCGGATCGTAGACCTGCCAGGAGACTTGTCCACTGCGATCGCGGACTGCCTCAACGTGAGGTTCTTGACTGCCAGCTAAAGCTTTCCAAGCCCGATAGGCAAATGCTTGCAGGGCAGAGCGCCAATTTCCATCTTGGGCAGTGCGTTCGGGGTTGTGAGTTGTCCGATGATGCTCAATGAAGCTGAGGAACGGAGCACTAGCTTTCAACATAGACCCCCCTTTAAGCCAAACAAGGCTTGATACGTAAAACTGTTTTCCA
>DATNRH010001056.1 GCA_036703605.1 Candidatus Obscuribacterales bacterium
CTTCCCCTGTCTGCTGCTGCCATTTTTCGTGTGATCCTTCAGGCGGATTATCAAGCACCCACCTAGCAAAATCCCAGGACCAACACTCTATGCCATTGGCACTGTGAAAGATCAGCCCGGTTGTGTCGGATGGAACGAACACATCGCCTTCTGATGGTTTGAATCCTAACTCTTCCATTACCCTCTCCCATTAAAAAACCTGCAATCAGGCTACCCCGATGCAGGCTTGTTTGTCTAATAACTTATTGGTCTATTAATCCATTACGATATAACCACTTGAACACCGGCAGTTTATCGTATTTTCTGCACTGCCTACGGGGTCTCCTGGGTACATCAGCGCCTCGCCGTCAACTTGGAACGGCTCATCCTTTGGCACCGTTTGACCATCAGCCGCCCTGTGAGCATCCCTTGTGCGGCTTGAGTTATCGCTGATCCACTCTTTCATCATAGGCAAGCCAACCTCATCGGCAGACTTCAGCGCCCCGAAGTTGCCCGCGCTGTGTGTCTCTGTCCTGGCAATCACCGCAGCCCGCGCCCTACCTATAGCAGACGCCTTGCTATTAATGTTCTTAGCTATCTCAGCAACGCCGATGCCCGCCTGCCTGCCTGACTCTATCTGGGCCATGATCTGCGTAACAGTGGTGCGGCTGATGTCCTCGGCTATCTGCTCGCCGCCATAGGTCAATATATACTCTTGAACCATGCGCTCGAATAGGTCTTCGTGTGATGCCTTGGTGGTGATGGGAGTTGAACGGTTCTTGGCCTGCTCAAGTATGCGCCCGCCTAGTGCTTGAATAGAGGCAGACCACATCTGGCGCAGACGGGTATTTATTCTCCGGTTATGCTCTGGGGGCAGGTTGGCTTGGCCTGATACTTCCCACGCCTTAACAATGTCAACAGTGGTTCGGGCTATCTCAATGGCTATGATGCGCTCTGACTGTCGGCTGATGCGGTCAAGCAATAGCATCTGCCTACGGCGCTCACGTTGGCGGTCCTGATCAAGAAGTCTTCGGGGCATATGCCAGACTCTTCAGGTCAATGGCTGATAGTCGGCTGCGTTCTTCGCCTGGGGATAGCGGGTTGTCATCCATAGGCTCGGACAAACCAAGGTCTAGCGGAGTGGTTGCCATGCTAAGCGGAATCATGC
>DATNRH010001057.1 GCA_036703605.1 Candidatus Obscuribacterales bacterium
AGACTACTCTACCAGACTCTTCCCGCGGAACTGGGGTATGCCCATCCTGAATTCTCTTTCTTGTGGTTTCCCACCTACAACACCTCCACTATTGTGCATAGTAGTTTCGGTAGCTAATTGAGCGTTTACGGGTTCATACTAGGGCCTACGCTGACAGCTCTCTTACCATGAGTGCGATCCCAGCTAGCGATTCCGAACGAAGTCCTAGGCCGATAGCAGGGGCTGGAGCTAGGATCCCGTCTTGCTATGGCGAAATCACGTAGCGCCAATCCTCAGAGGGGAACGGGGAAGATGAAGGGGCGGACCGGGGTGAGAGTTGCCTTAACTTTTTATTACTTTTATTGACTCCCCAGTGAGAATGGCGAGTTTCAGTTTCAACAGGCTCTCTTGAAGCTTGCAAAGAGCACCTCTGTCGGCCAGGGGCCCCTCCCTGCTGTTGGGTGGGATGAAGGAGACTTTTCAACTGTAATTGCCTGCTCTAGGGTTAGGGACGTTAGGGTGGGGGTGAGGGTGGGATTGTGGCAGGGTGGGGGTTGGAAGTAAATTGTTCGGATTGGGGTTAGGGATAGGGTTCAATTTGGTGTCTAACTAGCAGCTGGCTTTTTCTTGGTTGCTCCGAAACTTACAGTCCTGCTTTACGATGCTTCCGCGGCCCCACCTGACTGCCCGCCTATGGGATATTGTTTTGTTCGAACTGGGACCTGGGCAAATTGTTGACACGTTTTACAAGATCGTACCGCTGCTTCTCATTGACTAGACATATGGCCTTGAGCTGATTGTGAAAGAGGAAGTGAATTCCATGGCCGCAAGGAAAGAACTGTCCCCGGACCAGGGCCAACTTTTCGACCTCGAACGTGCCAGGGTGAAAGCGTGGAGCCGAGACGAAGACGAGGTCATAGCTTTGCTCCTCAAATGGATGCCCAAGGTCAAACTTCCAAGTTAGCAGAAGTGAGAGACCCCTTCTGGCAAGACCCAATGCGACCGCCGGAGAAACGGAGAAAGCCCCACACGAACTGCCGAATTTGGCTCTGTTGGCTCCAGACTCCAAAAACACCAACATGAGTAGTAGTAAAGCATCGACGTCATCAAAGAAATCCAAGAAAGGGACCAAACAAAGGCAACCTACCGAAGAGAATGCCGATGTTACTGCAGCCGTTGTACTTGGCTCCACTGGAGCTGTCGGTCGAAGAGTAGTCCACCATCTCGCATTGGATGATAAGATTGATCGTGTGGCCTATGTATCTCGCAAAAAATTAGAGTCCCCT